>CAJQQK010000244.1 GCA_905480435.1 uncultured Hyphomicrobiaceae bacterium
TACGGCTTGTCGGAGCGATATTACTTGAGCAGAACGACGAGTGGGCCGTCACACGACGCTACATGACACTGGAAACTCTCGGCGGCATCAGCCATGATGGTGCATCAGAACCGGCGGCCCTAACCGCTGACTGACCGTCCGAACAACGTTGCGACGGACCTGACCGGCACTGTTACACCACGCCCTGGGACGCGATCCAGATCCGCTGATCGAAGCCAACAAGTTTGCCGAACAACAGGCAATTGCGATCAAAGTGGCAGCCCTTGATAGAGCGGAAGCCGTCCGTGTCGCAGCCGAGGTCGAAGGTGAAAAAGCGCGCATCAGCGCCAACGCGAAAGCCGACGCTGAACGCGCCCATGCCGAAGCACAACAGGCGGTTTACGCCGTCGAAGCTGAAGGTCAACGCGCGCTCAATGAAGCAGCAAACCTGTTGTCCGCTGAGCAGATCGCAATGCAGGTCAAGTTGGAGCTATTGCGTGTCTTGCCAGACATCATCGCACAGTCAGTCAAGCCGATCTCCGCAATCGACGGTATCAAGATTGTGCAAGTCGATGGTATCGGCGGTGGCGCATCAAGCAGCGGTGGCAACGGCGACAGTGCCGGCGCCAGCGTGACCGGTGGCAGCGGCGGCAATCTTGCCGATCAGGCAATCGCCGCAGCCCTGCGCTATCGCTCGCAAGCACCGATCCTCGACAATCTGCTCAATGAGGTCGGCCTCAAAGGCGGTTCGTTGTCTGAACTGGCTGGCGCATCGATGATTGACGAAGTGCTCAGCACAAAAGCCCCGCCCTGCGCCAATCCGACGGCGACAGTGGCAACGACAATGGCGCGAATGCCGAGAGCTGATCCAGCTCTCACGAGCTAAGGAACCAAATGGCGGCGAAGCAATCTCGCCGCCGTTTTTGTTTCCACCAGGATTCACCAAATTACATCGCGACTGACACGCCTTCGTGCCTAAGATGCAAAATAGATACATCTCAACGGCCTCACGCGAACGTTAGCCAGCAAGTTTTGTCTGCACATGCTGTCGCCGCTTTTCTGCCATCTATGCTCTTGGTGAACATTCCGCTCTTGGGCGGAGACAACGGGAAACTTTCAATGGCTGAACAGTTAAGGCTCGGGCAAGCCCGCCTAGAGACGACCACCAAAGTCACGCTGGCAGTTCTTGCATTGGCAAGCGGCGTTTACACCTACCTTGGCGTGCGTGGTCTGCTCAGCGGAGACGCCACCGTCGTGTTCTTTGGCGCAGCCATTTACTCCGTTGCCGTATCCGTCGGCATATACGCGTTCTGGTCATATCTAATGCGGTTCCTGCCGCACGTCGAAAGTGCCGTGGCCCGCATCTGGCTGTTCTTCGCGATGGGGCTCGGCTCCTGCATGATCATCGCAATGTCAAGTTGGCTCAACGCGGCAGCGCTTGCCGGATCAGCAGCCCTCGAACAGCACATGGCAAACGCCACCGAGACCTATCAACAACAGCTCGATCAGGCGCACGCTAACGCGCTCGCAGCGCAAAGCCTGCTGCCAGACATTCAACTCGCATCGAAACGCTTCGCAAGCCTCGCCCAGCAGGAACGTTCCACCGGCGCACTGACCGGCACGTCCGGTTCCGGCACTGTCGTTCAACTACTCGCGCAGATGTCAAAAGAACTCAATCGTTTGGCATCGGAAGTCGAGGACAGCCGCGACGCTGTTAAGCGGCGCTATGAAGACGGTGGCCGCAACTTGGCCCGGATGCGCGCGCTGATTTCAAATTCCGGCGCCATCGAAAAGCGCTCCAATGCGTTCGGCGAAGAAACATTGAAACTGATCGGCCAGATCACAGGGCTACAGCAAACCTCAGTCGCGCCATCCGTACGCCGCGCTGCGGAAGATCTTGGAAAAACATTCATCGCACCAATCGCTGATGGCCGCGATAGCGGCCTACAGCAACGCCAAACTGAAGTCGTCAGCCGTGTTGAACGCGCCCTCAAAGCCCAAAGCCGCGCCCTCGAACGCGCCGCCGAAGAAATCCTTCAGCGCCAACCCGTCGTGCCGGCTCGTTTCCAACCCCTCTCACCACCAGAAGCCGTACTACTCTATGCGGGCGACTTTCTACCAAGCTGGGCCGGCGCCATCTCAATTGACTTATTGCCCGGCGTTCTGATTTTCATCATGATCATCGTTGAAGGCGCCATCCGGCAGCATGGAGGCGTTGAACTCGACGCCGAAACCATGAGTGCCGCCGAAGTGATGCGCGGTGTCGCAATTTATCGGCAATTGATGGAGCGCGGCGGCGACCTTGATAGACCCCAAAATCCCACCCCCGATAGAGCACCACTGCCTCAAGAAAACACCGCACCTGACAACATCACTCGGATGCCACCAAAAGTTCCTCCCGCCAATCAAGGCGGCGGCGACTTCGGTTAGAGCCCGGCATGATGGAGCCATCAGCAACAGCACAAGCCACGCGCAGCAGATCGTGGCTGCAGTGGCCGACCGAACAATTGATTCTCAAATGGATTTTTCGCTTGCTGCTGGTCTCAACAATCACGTTTCTTGGCTTTGATTACATGCGGCTGACCGAACGTGCCAGTGAGCCACTGCCTGGCATCGTCGAGCGCGAGCAACCGTTGGTCATGACACCACCGAAACAGCGCGATCAGATCCGGCCATACCTACCAAAAACAACACCGCGTCGCCGCAGCGGCAAACCACCTGTCATGCCCGGATACGCAAAGCCACCGTCTCACAAGCTTATGGCAGCCGAGATGGTGTTTACGCGTGGGCCAAAAGGGCAGGCAAGTGCTGTCGGCCGGATTGAGCCCGGCTCTGCCGAACGCTTCGCCCAATTTATCGAAAGCCAAGCCGGTGAGATCACTACGCTTCATCTGCATTCACCAGGCGGATCGGTGTCAGATGCATTGGCGATGTCAAAGCTGATCCGCGCGAAGAACATCACCACGATTGTCGGCAACGATGCCTATTGCGCATCATCCTGCCCGATTGTGCTCTCCGGCGGCACCAAGCGACTTGTCGGAAAGACAGCATGGGTTGGCGTCCATCAGGTATTCGCCGCCGGGCGCCGACCAGGCAGTCAAACGGGTGGACTGGCAACCGGACTGTCACAAGGCCAGACGATCAGCGCCCGCGTGCAGCAACATTTAGTCGACATGGGCATCTCGCCGGAAGCGTGGCTGCACGCCATGCGCACTCCAAGTGATCAGCTTTATGTCTTCACGACAAAAGA
The DNA here is from genome assembly GCA_905480435.1 of uncultured Hyphomicrobiaceae bacterium. Taxonomy (GTDB): domain Bacteria; phylum Pseudomonadota; class Alphaproteobacteria; order Rhizobiales; family Hyphomicrobiaceae; genus CAJQQK01. Next base: position 3,230 of record CAJQQK010000244.1, read on the forward strand.
AATGCTGCGCTACAAGCTCGCAAGTAAATTACTGTCGCGCTGAAACTACGCTTTCCGACACCACGAGATCATCGCCGACCCGCTTCTTTGTCACGTCCTCTGGTGATCCGCCAAGGATGCTCGCCAGAGCCGTTTCAATCGTCGCATGTCGGAACCGGAAACCCGTTGCGTGCGCCACATCTGGCAGCACTTTCTGACCGCTAAGCAAAAGCTCACGCGCCAGATCACCAGCCACAAGCTCCAATGGCCAGGCCGGCGCCCGAAGCACAGCCGGCCGATGCAACGCACGACCCAGCGCGCGCGTAAATTCCGCGTTGGTAACGGGCGCCGGTGCCGTTCCATTGACCGGACCACTGATGTCCGGCGTTGCAACAATATGTCCGATCAGGCGCACCAGATCATCCCGATCAATCCAACTCATCCATTGTTGGCCGGAACCCATCGGGCCACCAAGACCAAACTCAAACGGCGTCAGCATCTGCGTGAGCATGCCGCCTTCCGTGCCAAGCACCAGCCCGGTTCGCAGCAGTACGACACGTACGCCAAACGTTTCCGCCCGCTTCGCCGCACCTTCCCACGCCACACAAACTTGGCGACTGAAACAATCATTACCAACAGACGTTTCATCGATCTCTTCCCCGCCCCGCAGACCATACCAACCAATCGCCGAACTGCTGACCAACACCTTCGGCTTTGCATCCAACCGATCGATCAGATTGACCACATCGTTCGTCACATTTATTCGTGATGCAACGATCCGAGCCCGCTTGGCCTTGGTCCAAAGTCCATTCGCAATCGGCTCACCAGCAAGATTGACAATCGCATCAATCTCAACGTCGTCGTTAATCTGGTCCAACCCCGTCAGCAACGTCAACGGACGCATCAGCAACGTATCCGGGTTCGGTGTCCGCACGAGCGCGATAACATTGTGTCCGGCAGCAACCAGTCCTTCAATCACCCGTCGACCAATGAAACCTGTCGCTCCCGTCACCAGAACTGTTTGGCGCGGTGGCAATACCGACATCAGCTCATCAGCGGGACGCATCTCAAGGCGAAGACAACGCTTTGACGCCAACCCATCGCGAACACCAAACAACGCAACCCCAAACGCTGCCACGCTCGCCATCACACTCCACCAACCGTACGATGTGACAACGACATCCGTTGGCAATGCAGCCCAACCCACAAAGACAGGCGCCGCCAACATCAGGATCGCGCCATAGTTGATCGCAAGTAGCGTGTGCGTGATCCGCTCGCTTGCCGGCAGCTTGCGACTGAGATCTTCCTCAACGAAGTCCATCAGCGTGATCACGATTTCGATCACCAACAGCGCCGCGACCCCAATCGCCACAGCACCATGTACTTCAAGCCAGCCAAGCGTCACGAACAACACGGCGTAGATCAGATTGCGCACCGCGTGCAGCTGCAGCTCACGCCTCTGCGAGGCCCGCCAAGCCAGCCTCTCGGTAAACTCGTGATGATAAAGCGTATCGAAACCGCCCATCAAAATTTGCAACGCAATCAAAGTCCAGAGCAAATCGGAACCCATGGCGGCACCTCCTCAATGAGACTCTTCGAACACTGCCCGCTGATAGATCAGTTGGCCAAACAGCGGGTGTTCCAGTTTCAACGTGAATGCAAAACGGTTCGGATCGATTTCATGATGATCGATCGTCAACTGTCCCGGCGTCAGCCAGCGCGGCAGCACTAAGCGCACCCCGCCAAGTTGAACGAAATAGCGCTCGCTTTTGAACGTCAGCCCCGTCTCACCGGCAGACAATTTTAACGTCATGCCAAAACCGCAACCGACATGCTCTTCCAGCCCCGTTGGCCCGGCAAACCGTTTTGATGAATGAATGACCTGCGGGAAACCGCTGCGATGCGCGTAGAGCCGCGTCCAGATCTGACCACCCGTCCCCACATCTTCTGTAACGGTAACGACACTTGGCACATCAACATCACGAGATATCGGCAACGGCCCGCCGATCACGCGCGCAACTTGTGCCAGCAGGAAACCAACACGGCTCATCTCCATATGCGTTGTGTGCCCGACGTAGACAACAGCCAGCCCACCGCCCAATCCATTACCAAGACGCTTTGAAAACCGGCGCCGAATAGCCGGTGGCAACACATTCCACGCGTTGCTACCGAGCAATTTCCGAAACCGCAAATCACCCAGCGGCGGGAGGGAAATCGGCTTTCTGGCAACGTCAGCTTCGAAAGTCAGTGTCTCAATCGGTCGGTATGCGGTCGCTCTGTGGGCAGGCATCAACCTCTCCCTCGAATCTAGATATTATCATTCGTCTTATCTGCATTCGTCTTGGATTTCTGCGTCGGCACAAACTTAATGATCTTCGCACCAAGCCGCAGCAGCCCCGCGAGCTTCGCCTTCGGCACATGCAGCATTTGCGCGTACCAGGTATCGATCGTCTCGGTGAATGACAGCATCTCTTTCAAGCGCTTGGCAGCCACCGGGTTGATGTCCTGGTCGCCGTCGAAATCCGCCACACACGAACGCAGCACGGCAAGCGCCGGGTCAATCTCACGTGCCTTGCGGCCAGCCGCGATCCGCGAAACAAGCTCCCAGACATCTGCCTCTGCCTCAAAGTGCTCGCGTCGATCACCACGCACAGGCACACGTCGAATCAGATCCCAGGCCAGCAGCTCCTTCAATGAATTCGACACATTTGAACGCGCAATACCAAGAACAAATGCGATCTCCTCAGCCGTCCGCGGATGCTCAGAAATGTAAAGCAGCGCATGGATCTGACTGACCGAGCGGTTCACACCCCACTGCCCTCCCATTTCGCCCCAATGGAGGATGAAGCGCTCAACGGCCGGATGCAGGATTTCCGCCTGTATCGTTTGATCAGTATGTTCCGTTATTTCTCTCATAACAGAAATATAGGGATAAACACTCTCCAGTGCAAGCCCGCAGACCGGCTACAGCAGGCTTTTCCAGGCATCAAATAGAGTTGTGGCAGCCTGTCGACTTAAGTCGACGCCTCAACGTACCAACCAAGCTTGCGTAGCCGCCAGCTGCTCACGGTTGTCTCAACTACATAGGATAAGATCCAGGCGCAGATCCCGAGCAATGCACCGTTCAACTCCGGATGCGCGAGGCTGATGAGCCCTGCAGCAGCGGCCGTCAAAATCCGTAGAACACCACTTACCGCCAGCGAATTGGTTGTCCGTGCCTTGGCAAGAAGGCCCCTGAACAGCGCGGTACAGCTCCAGAAACTCGCCATCACGAAGGATACTGCCAGCGCTGGTTCGCTGTAGGCCGCAAGCTCTGCCGGCAGCCCCATAATGTCGTGCAGAATGGTGTCGCGCAGCGGCGTATGAAACAGTACTAACGCCATCACCGTGAAGAACGCCACCAGCTGACCTGTAAAGACCAGCATCACGCGCACATCTTCGCGCCGGGCAACGAGCGTCTGAGCAGTCTGTGTCAGGTTCCGCATCGGCCCCATCAGAAGCGACACCAGACCGTGCACCACACCGAATGCGGCGATTGCAAGTTCGGCATTGCTGAGCCGGCCAAGGAACACACTGATCGTCAAAATCACACCCATCTCGGCGGATGTATTAACAATCAACGGCCACGAGAAACGCCAGTAACCGAAGAAGCTTTCCTGCGCCTGGCGGCCCCCCGCCGGCAACGCCATAAGCAAACGCCATGCGAAACACCACGCAAAAACCGTTTCCGATGCCATGCACAAGACCAATGCGCCGGCACCGATCGCAGCTCCATCCAACCAGTTCGGCAACACAAACAGCGACACCGCCAACGATGCCAACCGAATAAACGTGCTCCAGGTGATGATGATCGTTTTGCGGTTGAGCATCAGCAGCGCAAACGCCGTGCCGCGCAGCAACAATATTGGCACGCTAAACACCAGCAAGCCCACGGTTGCACGCGCCTCGACCTGTCCTTGGGCGCTCAGGCCGAACCATTCTCCAAACACTGTGTTTCCAACGTCCGTTAGAGCTACCGTCAGTGCCAAACAGATCGGCAGCAACAGCACAACGAACGCAAACCCAAGCAGCCGCAGGACATCAGCGCGGTTCTTCAAATACGAGAGGCACAGCAACACCGTCACTTCCGTTGCGCTTGATATGGCGAAGTAAAGCGTGAAAGCTGCGTTGAAGGCGGCCAGTGAAATGCTCGGGCTGTCGGTGCGTGCCAGGAAAGCGTGGATCGCGGATTTGGAGATCATGTTGAGCTCCACCATCAGCACCAATGGCCCGAAAAAGTAATAGCAGTCGCGCAGCCGCAATAATGGACGATTGGCAACATCCGCTACGTGTGCATGGCTCATTGATGTTCCGATGCCGAGCTTTCTTAGCCGTCACAGCTGCATTCGCCCGCACGGCATGATGCAGCTGGAATAGTCGATCCTGGCCTGGCGCGATGCGAGACAAACCAACACGGATCTTGTGTGTGAGTGCTGAGTATTTGGATAGCGGGAAAATTGTCGGTTGCGATCCAATAGAGGATCATTCGTCTGACCATATTCCTGTTAGAACTGCGATACCGGCTCCCCATGGAACCTTGATGCAAACGCGAGAGACGATCATGCGACTGAAATCAACACTCCCCTTGGATAAAGCATCAGGCATTCTTGATGAAGCGCTGCAACTTGGCCGAGAAAGCGACATGCACCCACTCACTGTGGTCGTGCTTGATGCCGGCGGTCGCATTGTCGCCGCCAAGAGCGAAGACGGCTCAGGTATCCTGCGCTTCAACATTGCCATGGGCAAAGCTTGGGGTGCTCTTGGCATGGGCATCTCTAGCCGCCTGATCCGCGACCGCCTCAAAGAACGTCCGGTTTTTCAGACATCACTTGCAGCCGCGTCAGATGGCAAACTTATTCCGGTTCCCGGTGGCGTTCTGATCGAAGATGCTGAAGGCTTCACAATCGGCGCAGTCGGCATCAGCGGCGACACATCCGAGAAAGACGAGTTCTGCGCCATAGGGGCAATCAAATCTGTTGGACTATCATCAGAACCAGCAGCAATCGATCCCAATTGGCAAGCTTCAAAACTCTCGGATGCCGACAAGTGAGTAGCCCGACGTTCTGACAGTGCCACTGCTGAGTTATGGCTTTCCGAATGACTGAGGCGGCACGCCGGGGCGCAACGAAAAGTGCGTGTGCGTGCCAAGCCACTTAGGCCCTTCGCGCCGATACGTAACCGTTGCCCGGCCCGGACGATCAAACGACGAACCGTCTTCATGATAACCAGTCGATGCCCACGGCACGGCGGCCCAAGCTGCATCGTCATTGATGGCACCAATCAGATCAGATGTCAGAAACTCGAAGTCACTTATCTTTGGCCAGACCTTAGACCATTGCCCATCCTGCAAGGCATCGATGCCGGAAACAAAGAACGTCGCATGCGTACCAAAACTCACAACGTCTTTGGCAAACAATGACCGCGCGCTCTCAAAATCCACCGCCGCCACACAAATGCCCCACATGTCGTACCATTCACGCAGCGGTTTAAGTTCATCGCTCATGCCAGCTCACTCCAAAAATCCAAACCTCAATCCTTACAATCTAGCACTGTCCCGCGCATTGAAAACGAAAAACGGTCCCCTTCGCAGGCACGGCAAATGGATCAAGACCACCAAATCAGCTAGGCTTACATCTAATGCCATCGCACTGACATTCCGGACCACGCATGAAGCAACTTCTGATCGTCGCCCACGTGCCATCAAAAAACACGCAAGCATTGTGTGATGCCGTTGCACGCGGTGCTAGCCATGCAGATATATACAACGTCCAGGTCCGCGCATTGACACCGTTTGAAGCGGGCCCGGACGACGTTCGCGCAGCCGATGCCATCATCCTCGGCACCACCGAAAATCTCGGCCATATGTCCGGCGCCCTCAAGGATTTCTTCGATCGGACTTACTACGCCGTGCTCGAAGAAAAGCAAGGCCTGGCCTATGCGCTGTACATTCGCGCCGGTCACGACGGCACCGGCACGCGGCGCAGCATAGAAACCATCGTCACAGGCCTCAGATGGCGTGAAGTGCAGCCGCCATTAATCTGCCGCGGCGACTATTCATCTGACTTCGTGCCCCAATGCGAGGAACTCGGTCTTGCTATGGCCGCCGGCCTCGAAGCCGGAATATTCTAATGCCAATCGTACCCAAACTTCAGATTCGCCCGTTTGACGTTGCTGACACCGCACCAGTCATCACGCTATGGGAACGCGCCGGACTAACGCGACCATGGAACAATCCGGCAGGCGACATTGAGCGAAAAATGCAAGTCACCCCGGAACTGTTCCTTGTCGGGCACGTCAATAAAGGACTCGTTGTCACCGTCATGGGCGGCTATGAGGGCCATCGCGGCTGGGCCAACTATCTAGCGGTTGATGCTTCCTATCAGGGACAGGGCTACGGCCATCTGATAATGTCTCATTTGGAAGAGCGGCTTCTGGCGCTCGGTTGCCCAAAACTCAACCTTCAGGTTCGGGCGGGCAACTCGGCCGCCCTGAAATTCTACGAGGCCGCCGGATACGTCCGCGATGACGTCGTATCTCTCGGCAAGCGACTGATCTCCGACGACGACTCCGGCTCGCATCGTTACTAGACTGATAGGGAGAATAATCTTGAAACTCGGATGGCTGACACTCGGGCACTCACCTTCGCCAGAAGAAGATTATCTCGCCATTGAGCAACAACTTGAGCAAGCCTGTTACGCAGAACAGCTCGGCTTTGACTCGGTCTGGCTCACCGAGCATAATTTTACCGGCGAGAGCGTCTATAGCGATCCGATCCCATTTGCCAGCGCACTTGCCATGCGCACCGAACGTGTTCGGATCGGCTTCGCCGTCATTCAGATGACGCTGCGCCATCCGATCCGAGTCGCAACCCAACTGGCCCTGCTCGACAACCTGTGCAAAGGCCGGCTTGATGTCGGCGTTGGGCGCGGCACAATCTTCAACGAATATGAGTTCGTCGGCTACGGCCTGCGAAGCAACGACAGCCGCGAACGCATGGCCGAAAGCCTTGAAATCCTACATCAGGCCTGGTCCGGCAAGCCAGTTGATTTCAAAGGCGAGTTCTACGAGCTCAGCCTCCCGGAGCTCCGCCCGCGTACCTACCAGCAGCCGCATCCGCCAATCTGGCACAGCGCCGTGTCGCCGGCTTCGTTCGGTCACTGTGGCCGCCAGGGCGTGCCGATCATGACGGTACGGCTTCCGAGCGAGCCACTCAAACAACGCCTCGCACTCTATGAAGAAGGTCTTGCCGAAAGTGGCCTAACCACTGCCAGACAAGCGGAATTGCGCCGCCAGGCAGCGGTCTGGCGTTTTGTCTATGTTGCTGAGAGCCAGGCCCAAGCCGAAGACGAACTGTACGCCGCATTGCTCGAAGGGCGCCAGCATATGAAACACGCCCGCACGACGCTCAATCCGTCTGACTTCAAGGTCGACGAGGCCCTGCTGAACCCGTGGGCCAACACCACAGTGCCTGACGATGACGCACTCCGTTTCGTCATGGCAAACGGTACCATCTGCGGCACGCCTGAACACGCCGCAGAACAACTCGCCGAACTGCGCGCGATCGACGTCGAGCACGTGCTCTGTCAGATGAGTTTCGGCTACCTGCCTCACGAGCGCATCAAGAACTCGATGCATCTGTTTGCCAAGCACGTCATGCCGACAGCCCAAACCCGCCCCACAGCGGTCGCCTGACCGCACTCCCCTCACACACCAGGGCTGTTCAACGCTAACTACATGAAGCGATAATTGAGCGGCCGTGTGATGTCGAGGACGTTGTGCCACATGGCCTGCGAGATATTGTTTTCGCCGTTGGCACGCAGGATATTGAGGGCGAAGCTACGTACCCTGGC
>CAJQQK010000245.1 GCA_905480435.1 uncultured Hyphomicrobiaceae bacterium
GCCCTCGCGGGCGCGCTATAGAGCGCGTCCTTGACCGCCGCCCGTCACATCGACGGGGAATGCTCTGCCAACAGGATTAAGCAGAAAACCGACCACCCAAAAACACCTGATCCACCCACTCAATTCGTCGAGGAGCCTTTAAATCCCATCCTCTTAAGTATTGGGAGTAAAATACAGTATATCGTGTCTTATATTTAGCGACGAATATTTCAATTAATTTCCTCGTTAAGAATACATTTACTGCGAATCACCACCTTTGCTGCATCAGGTCCAAAGGCGGTCCACGCCGGGACAACGTCGCACGCTGCCCGGTTCGCAACGGTCAGTCAGGACACCAGGGCGCAAATTGGCAGGGGTTGAGATGACCGATAAAATGACCACCGAGAGCAACGAAGCACCTGCGCCGGTCAATAAAGTTGCGACGGGGCGGTTCGGGAATCCGATGCCTGAAGTACCAGATCTGCTCGCAAGGATTGCCGGCCGCGTCACGGGCAATGAAAGCAATCAGGAGAACCAGGAGGTCCAGGCCGCAGATGATATGCGCCAGCGCCTGCGTTCATTGAGAGAACAGGCAGACAAAAGTCCTAGTGATGATCGACAAAAGGACGAGGCTCCATTCTCGAACGTTGCAGCGGCATTGATGAAGTTATCGCAACAGGTCGAAGAGCAAGACGACCTGAGTGCCGATCAAGTAGAAATCAGCCAAGCTGAAGCTGGCGTTGTGGCGGGCGCCCCCGAAGCGCCATGGAACGAGGATGCGGCTGAACAACTGACGACGCACTGTGAGGCCGCCGGTCTGTCCCATGAAGAAAACGAAGACGCGCTACTGATTGGAACGCCTGAGCAGGAAAATACTGAAGCGCCGGTCAGCTACGTTTATCTGCAGCCGGACTCATCGGAAACCGGCCAGCAATGGTTCGCCCAGCGTTTCGACGAAATGTCAACGAGGCTCGATGCTGTATCCGGCAATGCACCAGCCCAAACCAATGCCGGTTTGTCTTCGCTGCTGGAAAGATTTGACGCGCTTGAAGTGCGGATCACAGCGTTGCTTGAGCAAACAACAAACGAAGGCGTCGATGCGTCTTCCAGTGGCAGTCTGCACGACATCGAGCTGTGCATCGCAGAGATCGCAGGTCAGCTGGAAGCGACGACGGTAGAGCTGGCACGTATCGAAGGTATCGAACAGCAGATCGCAGAGGTTGCCAAGGCGATCGCTGAGCAGCGCGACGTTGCAGCGCCTTCAGCATCGCTTGACGGCGGATCACCATTTGACATGGCGGCTCTCGCCAGCCTGGTTGCAGACAAAGTGGCGGCGAAGCCTATGCCTTTGATGGCTGGGGCGACAGGCGACGTATCAACTAGTGCAGGTGGTATCGGCGAGCTGTCGGCAACAATGAAGGAGTTCGTTCGCGAGCGACGCAGTGAGGGGGAACACACGAATGCCGCACTGGATACGATGCAGCAGACGATCATCCGCGTGCTTGACCGGATGGAGGCACTCGAAGCCGGCGGCCCGCGCCAGGGTTCTGGAATCCCGCATGCACCAGCGCAAGTTGCGGCTCCATCAGTTGCACCTGCGCCAGTCAGTGAAGCAGTGCCGCTAGGCGCAGCCGTCAATCCTGCAAACATCAGTGCTGAAGCAGTTGCAGTCGCAGCGGAACCGACGAGCGCCGCAAATGTTTCGCTCGATCGCCTGCAACGCGTCATGGGCCAGCTCAATGGCACCGAGGCGGCAACAGGCACGACATCGGAGCCAGCCTCTCAGTCTGTCGCGGCGCCCGAAGGTGGTGCCGGCGTCGCGCGCAACCGCGCCGATTTCATCAAGGCGGCGCGCCAAGCCGCTGCGAAGGCCGGTCAGCCGGCAGATCCACAGTCGGGTGACGCAGTAGAATCGGATCGTGCAAAATTTGCTGCAGCAGCGCGCCAGGCGGCTGCCAACGCCAACAAGCGCATGATCAACGACGACACCAACGAAGACGAAATTGATGCAACACATGACGGTTTTTCACTGAGCAGCCTTGGCGCTCGGTTGCAGTCGTCAACAGGCGGCAAAAAGACAGGCGCCAAGGGCACAAGCCGCGCACGTCTACTGGTTGCAGCCTTGGCGATTGTTGCTGTCGGCTTAGGCGCAACCAAATTCATGATGAGCATGTCAGGTGAAGCGGCGCGCGAGCAGCTTCAATCCAGTCGTGTGCAACAAGGATCCAGCCTCGCTGGAGATAGGGCTGGCGTAGCACCTGCGAAAGTCGCGGTGTCAGCAGTACCGGTTCGCGAACTCGGCGCCGGTTCGTTTGCTCAAGGCGTTCAGCCCGGTGTCGTGACCTATGGTTCCGACGCAGACGGTTACGTGCAGCCGGTCTCTGTTGCACCTGATGCAGCGAACGGTCCTGTTTCTGGAGGGCCGGGGAGCGTATCGCGCAAAGCATTGCCATCAGCGCTTATCGGCCCACTGTCGATGCGCCTAGCTGCTGCCAATGGTGATCCATCGGCTGAATTTCAGGTTGCTGCACGGTTTGCCGAAGGCAAAGGCGTAAAGCAGGACCTTGATGAAGCGCTCAAATGGTACCGTCGTTCAGCTGCGCGCGGATTTGCGCTTTCGCAGTATCGTCTCGGCACATTCTATGAGCGAGGCCTCTCGGTAACCAAGGATGTGCAACGCGCCCGCGTCTGGTATCAGCGTGCGGCATCGCTCGACAACATCAAGGCGATGCACAACTTGGCTGTTCTGGCCGCTGGCTCAAGCGCTGGTAAGCCGGATTACACAACGGCTGCAAAGTGGTTCACAGCGGCGGCTCAGCGCGGCCTCGGTGATAGCCAATTCAATCTGGCAATCCTGTACCGGAACGGACTTGGTGTGCCTCGGGACGAGGCCATGGCTTACAAATGGTTCAGTCGTGCAGCCGGCACCGGCGACAAGGAAGCGCTCCGTCGGATGAAGGAAGTCGAAACCACACTTGGCGCGGACAAGGTGGCCGTGCTTCGCGCTGAAATGAGCCGTTGGGCGCGCAAGTCGACCAGCAAAATGGCCAATGACCCGCATTATGCCGGGCAGGCCTGGCAGCGCAAGAGCAGCTAGCGGCTCTCATGCGGCGGCCCAATAGGGCTTAATCCATTGAAAAGGCCTCGCTCAGACGGGGCCTTTTCGCTGTTTTGTGCTCGAGCGTGCGGCAAATACGCTGACATCGGCCCATATAGGCGAATATCGAGCGCCGCTCTGTCGTTCGTCATCCCGTGAAACTGCCTGCAATAAGCGGCTTATTTTGGCATGCCAGACCGTGAAGACGTTCTGGCTGCCATGTTTTCCGGAGCCTGAGTTGGTTAATGTTGGCACGCGCGGGGGCGGCCAGATGCATTGTGGTGCCCTCGCCGAGGTCTGAGCGAGGTCAGGAACGATCGTGAGCGTTTAAACAGCCACAAAATCACCTCTTCCAGACCTCCCCGACCAGTGCTAATTCATCGGCCATGACCGAACTCAGCAAAATCCGCAATTTCTCGATTATCGCGCACATCGACCACGGCAAATCGACGCTCGCAGACCGCCTCATCCAGCACTGTGGCAGCGTCGCCGACCGCGACATGAAAGAGCAGTTGCTCGACAGTATGGACATCGAGCGCGAGCGTGGCATCACGATCAAAGCGCAAACCGTCCGGCTCGACTACCGCCACTCAGACGGCGAGATCTATCAGCTCAACCTGATGGACACGCCAGGCCACGTCGATTTCGCCTACGAGGTCTCCCGCTCGCTCAGCGCCTGCGAGGGCTCGATCCTGGTCGTTGATGCCAGCCAGGGCGTCGAAGCGCAGACGCTCGCCAACGTCTATCAGGCCCTCGACCACGAGCACGAAATCATCCCCGTCCTCAACAAGGTCGACCTGCCGGCAGCTGATGTTGATAACGCCAAGCAGCAGATCGAGGATGTCATCGGCATTGACGCGTCTGATGCTGTGTCCGTCTCAGCCAAAACCGGCCTTAATATCGGTGCTGTGCTCGAAGCCGTTGTTGATCGCCTGCCCCCTCCCATAGGCGACCGCAGCAAGACATTGAAGGCCATGCTGGTCGACAGCTGGTACGACACCTACCTCGGCGTCGTCGTGCTGGTGCGTGTCATTGATGGTGTTCTCAAAAAGGGCCAACGCATCAAACTGATGTCGACGGATACCAACCATCTCATCGAGCGCGTCGGCATCTTCCGCCCGGCGCAGGAGATGCTGACCGAACTCGGTCCCGGCGAAGTTGGCTTCTTTACGGCCGCCATCAAGGAAGTCGCGGACACCCGCGTCGGCGACACCATCACCGACGAAAAGAAACCAACAACCGATCCATTGCCAGGCTTTAAGCCAGCTCAGCCGGTTGTCTTCTGTGGCCTCTTCCCGGTTGATGCAGCCGACTTCGAAGATCTGCGCGCCGCCATGGGCCGCCTGCGCCTCAACGATGCCAGCTTCTCATTTGAGATGGAAACCTCTGCGGCGCTTGGTTTCGGCTTCCGCTGCGGCTTCCTCGGCCTGCTCCACCTCGAAATCATCACCGAGCGCCTCGACCGCGAGTTCAACCTCGAACTGATCACGACCGCGCCAAGCGTCGTCTATCACCTCTATATGAACGACGGCACCAAGATCGAGATGCACAACCCGGCTGACATGCCGGACCCGTCACAAATCGACCGCCTCGAAGAGCCCTGGATTGAAGCCACCATCATGGTGCCCGATGACTATCTCGGCGCCGTCCTAAAACTCTGCCAGGACCGTCGCGGCCGCCAGAAGCAGCTCACCTATGCCGGCTCTCGCGCCATGGCCGTCTACGAACTGCCGCTCAATGAAGTCGTCTTCGATTTCTACGACCGCCTCAAATCGATCAGCCGTGGTTATGCATCATTCGACTATCAGATGATCGGCTACGAGCCGGAAGACCTCGTGAAAATGTCAATCCTGGTCAATGCCGAGCCGGTTGATGCGCTCTCTCTGATCGTCCACCGTGACCGCGCCGACGGCCGTGGCCGCGTCATGTGCGAGAAGCTCAAGGAGCTGATTCCGCAGCACCTCTTCAAGATCCCGATTCAGGCTGCCATTGGCGGGCGCATCATCGCTCGCGAAACCATCTCGGCCTTGCGTAAGGACGTCATCGCCAAGTGCTACGGCGGCGACATTAGCCGTAAGCGCAAGCTGCTCGACAAGCAGAAGGCCGGCAAGAAAAAGATGCGCCAATTCGGCAAAGTCGACATCCCGCAGGAAGCCTTCATCGCCGCACTCCGCATGGGCGACGATTGATCAGGGGCATGTTCCTCTTTGAATGGAGACGGCTTAACAGGCTGTTGAAATTGGCCACGTGAGAGATCGCATTCCCTGCGGAGCGGTTTTTTGAGTGGTCACAGTGTCGGCGGCGTCCTCCCTGGGCCGTTCTATCTCAGGCGGTGGCGTTGGCGAAGATCCTGGGCAGGCGAATGA
>CAJQQK010000246.1 GCA_905480435.1 uncultured Hyphomicrobiaceae bacterium
CAAACAAACATTGAGTCGGACCATGACCGCCCTGACGGGCTGTGGATAAGCGGCTTCGCCTTGCGTTCGCCCTGTGGGCTCACTTCAGCCGAAGCCGCCGAAATCGAGCACTGTTACACCACGCCCTGGGACGCGATCCACAAGGTCGCAAACGTGCTCAACAAACTGCCGAAGTCGGTTCAGAAGAATGCCAAGGCCGATCTCATGGAGATCTGGAACGCTCCGGGCCGGGCCGCTGCAGAATCGGCCCTGGACGTGTTTACCCAGAAGTATCAGGCGAAGTATCAACCAGCGGTCACTTGTCTGACGAAAGACTGTGGCGCCATGCTTGCGTTCTTCGATTTTCCCGCCGAGCACTGGCAGCATTTGCGCGCCACCAATCCGATTGAAAGTGTGTTCGCAACGGTGCGGCACCGAACCTTACGCACCAAAGGCAGCCTCAGCCATGGCACCGCACTCATGATGGTTTTCAAGCTGGTCATGGCGGCCAGCCAGACATGGCGCCGATTGAAAGGAAGAAACCACTTGCCCAAGATCATCGACGGCGTCAAAGGTGTCGAAGTAACTGAGCCTGCACGAAACGCCGCCTGATCAGTCCATCACCCAAATTGAGTCATAGCTCCTGACATCACGCCGTAGTGTCGCTGTTAGTTGCTGTAGAAATGGCTAAAACTGGCTTATCATCTGCTGGCTATGTGTCGTTGAGGTTTGGGTGGCATGATTGTGGCCTTGCTGCAATATGACTTCCTGAACACACCAGAACTTTGAATTGTTTAGGCGGCCTTAACCATGCTGGTCAGACTTTGCCGGCTGATCTAGTGGTAACGTTGTTGCGACTGTTGTCGTGCGCAAGCAGGGTTGGGTTTTTCATATGATGAAGCGGTTCGTACTAGTGATAGCTCTTGCGGGTTTGTTGGCATCGCCAGTGTTTGCGTTTGAGAGAGTCGGAGTTGCAGGTTCAAAGAAAACAACAGAGACAGATACCGTTCCTCTTGGACTCGTCGAGGATAAAGCAACTACGAATAATAGCACCGGCGGCGGACTGGTGTTCCCCAGCCTCGGAGTTCTGGGGGTGTTGCCGAAGTTGGATTTTGGGCTTGAATTGCTTTATAGGGAAAACCAACCGCAAGTCGTTGTCCCCGAAGAGAACAATGAAGATGCAGAAGGACTGCGGATCAAAGGGACGCTCAAGCATCGGTTTTAGAGGTTTGGAATTATTGCGCGCTGGAAATATTTAGAAGCCTGACAATGAATTGTCGGGCTTTTTTGTGCTTGTAGTTTGCTCATGCTGCTGGTGATGGGTCGGATCTGACGGTGTGTTGAGGTGGAATGTTAGTTGACGGTGATACGATTGGTGAGGCGTTTGATCGTGCGGTTCTGCAGTTCGGCGATAATGAATTCATGGTTGTGCCACGGGACGCGGGTCGCACTTACTATGCCGGCGGGTTTACGTATACGTTTCATGCAACTTCGAAGGTCGTCGCTAATTTAGCTACTTTGCTCGAAGTTGCTGGGCATGGCCACGGACACCGTGTTGCGGTGCTCTTGGAGAACCGACCGGAAATGTTGCTCTTGAAATTGGCGTGCAACAAATTGGGTATTTCATGGGTACCGCTCAATCCTGACTATCGTAGCGCCGAAATGGCTTATGTGCTGCGGGATTCGGATGCAGCGTTGGTAGTCACTTTGGCCAGTCATGAAGCAACAGTTCGTGCTGCTGTGACTGAGGCAGGTTCAGGTGCCCAGATTTTTATATGGCATGATCCCGCCGGATTGGCTGATTTGCCGGTGACCGCGGTTCCTGCGCCGTTTGATGGTCCAGTGAATGCTCAGTCAGAGGCGAGCCTTCTCTATACGTCGGGGACGACTGGGCGGCCGAAAGGTTGCATCATGAGCCACGAGTATGAGTTGATTATGGGGGCTTGGTACGCGTCTCGTGGTGGACTGTTTACGCTGCAGGCTGGCGAGGAGCGCGTCTATAATCCGTTGCCGTTGTTCCATGTCAACGCAGGCATCGTTGAGTTTTACGGTTTAATGCTGAGTGGCAACTGCATGGTCATCCCGGAGCGCTTCAGTCGAACGCGCTGGTGGTCAGAGATACGAGAGACCCGTGCGACTGGGTGCCACTACTTAGGCGTGGTTATCCCAGTTTTGATGAATGAACCTAGTTCTGACACGGATCGCGACCACGGGCTGCGATGGGGTTTTGGTGCGGGTGTTGAGCCCACGTTGCATAGTGCTTTTGAAGATCGCTTTGGTTTCCCTTTGATTGAAGTCTGGGGCATGACGGAGATGTGTCGGGTTCTAGTGGCGTGTGAAGAGCCGCGGCACATTGGTTCTCGGGCGATGGGGCGGCCACAACCGGGGTTTGATGTTCGGGTGGTGGATGAGTCCGATCAGGACGTCGCGGTTGGCGAGACAGGTGAGATGGTGGTCCGGCATTCGGCTGAGACACCACGGAAAGGAGCATTCTCAGGGTATCTCAATCAGGAAAAGGCGACAGAAGAAGGCTGGCGCGGTGGCTGGTGGCACACTGGTGATACCGTGCGGCAAGACACTAGCGGAATGTTGTATTTTGTGGATCGCAAGAAGAACATCATACGTCGGTCTGGAGAAAACATAGCAGCGGCCGAGGTTGAGGCTGTCCTACAAGCGCACGAAGCCGTTGCACAGGTGGCCGTCATGGCAGTTGAGGATGAGATGCGTGATGAGGAAGTGTTGGCGTGTGTCGTGTCTTTCAGTGGAGCCAACGATGCAGAGCTCGCACGCGCACTATTTGAAGAATGCTACGCGCAACTTACATACTACAAGGCGCCGGGTTGGATTGTATTCATTGAGAGACTGCCGGTGACTGGTACGCAAAAGGTGCTCAAACACAAGATATTTGGCGAGGATGTGGATCCTCGGCAATTGCCGCAGGCGCATGATTTTCGTGATCGAAAAAAGCGCTAAAGAACGTTGGAGGCCACGCCCGGAATCGAACCGGGGTTCCTGGATTTGCAATCCAGTGCGTCACCACTCCGCCACGTGGCCGTCCGTCGTTCTAACTGCGTCGTAAGTAGAAAGCGCGCTGCTTTGTGCGCTATCAATATTACGGTCAAGCCTGTGGTGTGATGGCAGCTTGCGCTAGCAGTAGCCTGGCATGTATCACAAGCACCGACGGTGGTGCAATGATACACTTCAAGCTATGAAGCAGTAATGAACAATATTGGTGGGACGCCAGCGTGGGGAC
Source organism: uncultured Hyphomicrobiaceae bacterium (assembly GCA_905480435.1). Taxonomy (GTDB): domain Bacteria; phylum Pseudomonadota; class Alphaproteobacteria; order Rhizobiales; family Hyphomicrobiaceae; genus CAJQQK01. Next base: position 3,233 of record CAJQQK010000246.1, read on the forward strand.
GAAAAATGATGGTGGAATTCGCTGAACAGCGTCTGAACATGGTGGAGAGCCAGGTCCGGCCGAGCGATTTGACAGACCGTCGGGTAACCGCCGGGATGCTGGAGATTGCACGTGAGGCTTATCTGCCGGCCAACTTGCAAAGTATCGCATATAGTGATGGCGAGTTGTCACTCGATGGCATCAAGGGAGCTGCTGTCGACCGTCTCCTACTGGCGCCACGCACGGTTGCACAGATGCTACAACTCTTGGAATTGGAAGAGCAGGATATCGTCTTGCTTGTCGGTGCTGGTTCTGGATACGAAGCCGCGCTTTTGTCGAACATTGTGCAAACGGTCGTCGGTATCGAAGTCGATCAAGCCCTGGTGAAATGGTCTGAATCTGCACTGCAAAGCCAGGATATTGGAAATGCGGCTATCGTTGAAGGCCCACTTGAGCATGGTTACGCGGGAGAGGGGCCTTATGACGCGATCTTGATTAATGGCGGTGTAGATGATGTCCCTGCTGGGTTGTTGGATCAACTGAAGGATGGCGGCCGGTTAGTCGCGGTCCGTAGAAATGGTGGTTTGACCCAGTTGGTGCGATGGCAGAGGACGGGGGAGCGATACGCTATGACGGAGTTCTCAGTGGCAACGGCACAGGTGTTGCCGGCGTTTGCGAAAACAGCGTCTTTTGTATTTTAAAGCAGGTCGCGTTTAATAGGATCCTCGAATGGCCCGATGATTGGGCGTTTTAAGGCGCATTGTGAATACATTAAAACGCGACATGCTGTGGGTCCGGGCAGAATATTCAAGTTCTTGGCGACGTCGCAGCGAAGCAAATTTATCCTAGAGCAGGTCTGGATTGAGTGAAATCGCATTTGCGCTCGGTTGGTTGCACTATTGCTCTGTCAATCTCGACTATTCCTCGCATGAGCCCATGCCTGTTAGGTAGAGCCGGTCTCGCAAATTTGAACAGCAGGCTAAGTGGCTTTCCTGCCTGACAGCTGGCACGGTTTGTCAGCGAATCAGGAGCCACAATGACGAGAAGACCACGTAGAAATCACACACCAGCCTTCAAGGCGAAGGTGGCGCTCGCCGCCATCAAGGGCGATCGCACGCTGGCGCAGT
>CAJQQK010000247.1 GCA_905480435.1 uncultured Hyphomicrobiaceae bacterium
GAGGGCATCAATTCTCTCGTCCAGGCCGCAAAAGCCAAGGCACGCGGCTACCGAAACAGCAAGACCTTGAAGGCCGTCACCTACCTCATAGCTGGCAAACTCGACCTCAGGCTACCCACTTGAAACGTCGGGTAGCCTAAAAGCAGGGCTGTTGATCCTGTGCCGCAACCAACTTCAAGAACTCTGTCAGTCGGAGACAGGTAGGAGCGCGTGCGCCCAATCGTGTAGTTATAGGCTTCGATGTCCTCAATCGGCGATTTGGCGTACTTCGCCGCCGCCTTGTCCCAGAACTTTGCCGTTTTGTGCATTAGAGATCTCCTTGCTCCAATGCAGTCATATCCATGCGTATCACAAAGATAAATTGTCTGATTTCGTTGGTGTGATATACAAAAATGCATGAACTGGCCATCAATCGCATTCGACTGGAACCAGGCTCGCGCATTCTTGGCGACAGCCGAAGAAGGCTCGTTGTCGGCGGCAGCACGCGCACTTGGCCTCACACAACCAACACTTGGGAGGCAGGTCGCAGCCCTTGAAAACCAACTCGGCGTGATGCTGTTTGAGCGCGTCGGATGATCTCTCACGCTCACACAATCAGGCATCGAACTGCTCGATCATGTTCGGGACATGGCCGAAGCAGCCAATAGAATATCGCTCACTGCTTCCGGCCAGTCGCAAACCATTGAGGGGCAAGTTCGGATTACCGCCTCCGATATGATGTCAGCTTACGTCTTGCCGCCCGTATTAAAGCAACTGGGAACCATTGCGCCGCGGCTGGAGATCGATGTCATTGCGACCAACGACGTTCGCGACTTGATGCGGCGTGAAGCAGACATCGCTATTCGCCATGGCCGTCCGCAGCAGCCTGACTTAATCGCAAGGTTAGTACGCGAAGAGATCGCGCACTTCTATGCCTCGCATAGCTATTTGGAAACGCACGGTCGACCAACTGTTGCGGGTGGCCTTGCAAAACATGACTTCATCAGCTTTGGCTATAACGAACGGATGTTGGGCTACCTGGAACCGCTCGGCATGGGGCTCAGTCGAGACAATTTCCGCATGGGCTCAGAAAACGGAATCGTGGCCTGGGAGATGGCCCGCGCTGGTCTTGGCATCGCAATCATGTCTGAAAGGATCGCCATTCGTTTTCCCGAATTCGAACGCGTGTTGGACGAGATTGAACCGTTTGTGTTTCCAGTCTGGCTGACAACGCATCGCGAGCTGCATACCAGTCGCCGCATACGATTGGTGTACGACCTCCTCGCGGATTATCTCTCAGACAAAAACTCTGGCTGACCGGCGATCGACTGCTACCCAGCAGTGCGGTCACGGATCATATCGGCACCTTTTTCCGCGATCGCGATGGTTCCAGCAAACGTGTTGGCCGACGGCAGCATCGGCATGATCGAGGCGTCTATGACTCGTAACGCTTCAATGCCATGCACGCGCAGTTGATCATCGACGACAGATCGCGTGTCGCCCGCCGGGCCCATGCGGCAGGTGCCAACCAGATGATAACCTGTGTTGCCGCGCCGCCGCGCGAAATCAAGCAGCTCATCGTCGGTCTGCACGTCAGGCCCGGGCAACGTCTCGGCCTCGAAATAATTGGCAAGCTCTGGCCGGTGAAGCAACTGGCGCACCAGCCGCAGCCCGGCAAGCGTCACCCGCTGATCCGTTTCTGCTGCCAGATAATTGGGCTGCACGGCAGGCGCCGCCGTGGGGTCGCTTGATATCGCGCGCACGTAACCAGAACTCTCAGGCCGAGGTTGAGCCGCACCGCAGGTCAGCCCCGGATGGTCGTCGAGCACATAGACACGGCCATCCATGTAGCTACCCGGCGTAAACAGAATGCGCAGGTCGCTGTCCTCAATGCCGGGATGAGATTTGCCGTGAACATATGCAATCGTGGGGCATAGCGCGAGAATACTTGGTTTGCCGGCCAGCCATTTCGCAATTTCACCGCCGAGCCGTGGCCAGCGGGCATACTCGTTGATCGTCCGCACATTGCGCGCACGTGCTGTCATCCGCACTGAATAATGATCACGCAGATTTTCACCGACACCGCTCAGCTCAGCGCGCACTGGCACACCGATGTCTCCGAGTAGCCCTGCCGGTCCGATCCCTGAGATCTGCAGTAGCTTCGGAGAGTTGACCGCGCCAGCGCTGACGATGACCTCGCGTCGTGCGTTGACGACATGCTCATTGCCGCTACCGTCACGATAACGCACGCCGGTTGCGCGTTTGCCATCGAGCACAATCTCGACAACCTGACTTCGCGTGCGCAGCTCCGTCGATTTGCGCCTCAACGCCGGTTTCAGAAACGCCTTGGCAGCACTCCACCGTTTGCCTTGATGGATGTAACGCTGGAAATAGCCTGCCCCAAACTGGGTACCCGCGTTGTAGTCGGGATTGCGTGGAATGCCGAGGCCTTCAGCCGCGCCCAGAAACGCTTCGGCAAGCGGGTTAATCCAGTCAATGTCCGTGATCGGCAACTCGCCGTCGCGGCCACGAAATTGGTCATCACCGGGCCCGAGGCGGCGTTCTGATCGCTTGAAATAGGGCAGCAACTCATCAAAACCCCAGCCGCGATTGCCCATCTGGGCCCAGGTGTCGAAATCCGCGCGCTGCCCTCGATTGTAAACCATGCCGTTGATCGAACTGGAACCGCCGACAACCTTGCCCTGCGGGAGAGCAATGCGGCGCCCGCCAAGCGACTCGCCCGGCTCCGACTCGAACGGCCACACGAAGCGATCGCCATACAGCGTTTTGACGAAACCAGCCGGGATTGAGATGAACGGATGCCGATCACCACCGCCAGCTTCGAGAACACAGACGGTCGCAGCGTCATCCTCGCTCAACCGGTTCGCCAGAACGCAGCCGGCAGCACCGGCACCAATCACGACATAATCGAACGTATCCATCTATTCTTGGTAACGCGCGAGACGCCGTCAGGCGATCAATGCCGTGATTATTTGTGCGCGGTTGTTCAGTGCAGATCTATTTCCGTTCGCCATAGCTGACGGCCAAACCGGCTCGCACATCTTGTTGAATGCCATATTGCGGGAAGGGATATCGCATACCGTTCTTCGATAGAGCATTCATGCCATCGATTGCCTTTTGCAAATACTCTGGCGGCAGCGCCATCAGCATTTCGTCATCTTCGACACCACCATAGCGACGCTCGGCAAAACACGGGATCGACAGCGATGGTGTCCGCGTTTTGAGTGCTCGTCCCCAGCTGTCCGCACAGGCAGACTCTCCGACAACAGACCAGTCAAACCGTTTGTAACCGGCCCACTGCAAGCCATTGATGAAATACATCATCGCACCTGGCGTCGCGTAGAACAGCGCAATATCCGGCGGATCGAGCCGTCCTGAAGCGATCGGCGCAACGGCAAGCGCTTCATACTTTCCATCCTCAACGCAGTGCATTGCCGCCTGGTGTTCGGCCGCACCTTCCTGGTCTTCAAACCAGACACCAACCATGTGCTGCCCTGAAAGCCATTTTGGATCCTTGGCATTGCCCAATCCGACGACCGCCCGGCATTGCGCACCGACCAGATCTTCCGACGTAATGCCGACTGTCCATCCGAGGCGCCCTGCCTGGGCCACGATCTGATCGAGCGTGTGCACGTTTCCCGGGCGCCTGATCCGAGGGATGGCTTCCATGTCGGCTGCCGTTTCGAACATCTTCATGCCGAACGGAATGGTACGCAGCTTCAACAAACGTTCCAGATCGGCTGCCAGGCGCGGCCAATCATATGAGATAAAATCTTCGGCGGTGTTGGCTGTGGACATTGCAGGTTCCCGATCTGTTAGTGCATGATTGACGGATAGTATAGACGCCTTGGATCAATAATGGAGGCCGCTATGCGGTTTATATTCTGCTTGATCATTTTGAGTGGTCTGGGTTTGGCAGCTCCGGCCATTGCCTGCGGGCCTGAAGTCACCATTCAGTTTTCAGAAAGCTCGCCAGACCGGATTCACATCAAATTCGTGCGTGGTCCAAAACTGCGACTGACATCATTGCGGATCAATCTGTCCGGGTCCGCCGCAGGCGCTATTTTCGATGACCACGGCGGGCTTGAAATGCAGGGGCCACAGCCGGGTCCAAGCGGCGTTGCGATCCGATCGATCAAATATCGCACGCAAGGCCAGGAAACCGTCACGCTGACATTTGATGGATTTGATGAGCAACGCACGTTCGACTTTCTCTCCGATCTTGATGACAGCGGCAGTACCGGCGACCGCGACCAGAACCACCTCGTTGAGGGCGAACTCACTGGAGCCGCCGCGCACGCCACGCTGCTCTCAGAGAATGGCCGACATATCCAGATCGAAGGTCGCTTCGACAAGCTCGGACGCGCACGCCTTGGCGAACGAGCGTGTGTGTAGCCAGTTCAATCTCCGTCACTCAGCTCGATGGAACTCGACATAGAAGCGCACATCGCCGACCGGCGTCACTCGGTGGCGAACTTCTGGCTCGATCACACCTAGCGGCTCTCCGGGCGCAAGCTCAATCGCTTCGTCAGTATCCGATATCTCATAGAGCAGCCGACCGGCTTCGACGTGGATCAGCCCCCACACACCCGCCTTTGTGGCGTGATCATTGCGCAAACCGTTCGGCAACGTGACCTCGGTAAATGTCGGTGTCTTTTTGTAAGGCACGACGTTGTCTGGCAGTGATTTCATATGGCTTTCTCATAGGTTGCCTGGGCTGCGTCCAGCTTCATCTGGTCTATGATAACGTCTTCTCCATCGCGCCAACTTTACTCAGAGTGGATCGGGTGGTTTGGAACGAAAATGCTTGCATCTGCTGTACCGCTTTCATTTGATATGCGCGCGGGAATAGTGTGAAGGTGGACTATAGTGAGCCGGGGCGGCCAGCATCAACCGGTGCGCGCCGAATTGTCTGAACTGCACCCGCAAATGAGAGCATCGCTTTGGCACGCCGCCGCAAGAAGCCACGCATATTCTACGGATGGGTTGTCGTCGCAGTGGCTTTCGTCACGATGGCGGTGTCGATCAATGCGCGCACGAGCTTCTCGCTGCTATTCCCAGAGATCCTTGCTGAATTCGGCTGGTCGAGCGGATTAACCGCCGGAGCCTACTCGCTCGGCTTCATCGCCTCAATCGCAATGCTTCCAATCGTTGGCATGATGATGGAGCGGTTCGGGCCACGCCTCGTCATTCCGCTCGGTGCGTTAATGGTTGCCGGCGGGTTTCTGCTCCTGACGGTGATCACCAATCCAATTGGCCTCTACGTTGCGATGGGCTTGCTAATCGTCAACGGTTCGATGGCCATGAGCTACATCGTACACTCAATGTTTCTGCCAAACTGGTTTGTGCGCCATCGCGGGCTTGCGGTTGGCATCGCGTTTTCAGGCGTTGGCGTTGGCGCGTTGGTGCTGCTGCCTTTGTTCCAAAACATCATCGCATCAAATGGCTGGCGCGATGCATGCCTTAAGATGGCGATCATCGTCTGCGTCACCATCATTCCAATCAATGTGCTGCTCCAGCGCAATGCGCCAGCTGACATCGGACTTGAACCGGATGGCCAAATAGTGCCGTCTGCTAATCACTACGCCCCCTCGAAAGGCGCCGAACTGGTCTTGAACCACGCCTGGGCCAGCACTGACTGGACCATTACACGGGCGCTCATGACGGTGCGGTTTTGGGCGATGTTTTTTGCGTTTTTTGGAGCACTTTTCGTCTGGTATGGCCTGCAGGCCCACCAAACAAAGTTCCTGATCGACAAAGGCTTCACCCCGAGCTTTGCAGCAACGGCACTTGGCCTCGCAGCCTTCTTCGGCATTTTTGGTCAAATCGGCATGGGTGCGCTGTCTGACCGGGTTGGCCGAGAGTTGGCCTGGACGTTCTCCCTGGCGGGGTTCGGCTCGGCATCCGTGTTAATGGTGCTGATTGACAGAGCACCATCTACCGAGCTGGTTTATCTGGCGATGGCAGCCCAGGGATTGTTCGGCTACGGCATGGCATCTCTTTTCGGGGCGATATGCGCTGAAATATTTGCCGGTCCGCGATCAGCCAGCATCCTCTCCGTGCTGGGGCTTGGCGGAAACGTTGGCGCCGGGATGGGGGCCTATGCGCTCGGCGCCTCATACGATGCGTACGGCAGCTATGAGGTTGGTTTCTGGATGTGCTGGGTCGTGTCGATCCTCTCGATTGGGTGTGTTTGGATCGCTTCTCCCGGCCGCATACGTATGGTCCCTGGTGAAGCAAAACGTGCTTAATTATGCAAGTTTGACGGTATTGCCGGCCTCTGCCACAGCCTGATTAATGACCAGTATCACCAACTTGGCGGCCCGCCGCTTGCTCGCCCTGGCAAACCGTGACAACAAACACGGACGTTGAGCAGGGGAGAATACCTATGGCGGTTCTGACATCGAACGTGACACCGCGCAGTGGCGAGTTCAAAGCGCGGCGACAGGCGATGCTGGATGCGCTGGAAACAATAAACGATGCGGCAAAAGCTGCGACTGAAGGCGGTGGCCAAAAGGCGCGCGACCGTCATCTCGCGCGCGGCAAGAAGCTCCCCCGCGAACGTGTCCAGCGCCTGCTTGATCCTGGCACGCCATTTCTCGAAGTCGGCGCGACGGCCGCACATGATATGCACGATGGCGCCTGCCCCGGCGCTGGCATTATTACCGGCATCGGCCGGGTTGCTGGCCGCGAGACGATGATCGTTTGCAACGATGCGACCGTAAAGGGCGGCACTTACTTCCCCGTCACCGTCAAGAAGCATCTACGCGCGCAGGAAATAGCCGAACAAAACCAGTTGCCGTGCGTCTATCTTGTCGATAGCGGCGGCGCCAATCTGCCAAACCAGGACGAGGTGTTTCCAGACCGCGAGCATTTCGGACGCATCTTCTACAATCAGGCCAACATGTCGGCCAAAGGTATCCCGCAGATCGCTGTGGTGATGGGCTCGTGCACAGCCGGTGGCGCTTATGTGCCGGCGATGTCGGATCAAACCATTATTGTTCGCGAGCAAGGCACGATCTTTCTTGCAGGCCCGCCGCTCGTGAAGGCGGCGATTGGTGAAGTGGTCTCGGCGGAAGAGCTCGGCGGTGGCGATGTCCACACGCGGCTCTCCGGCGTCGCCGATCATCTCGCCGACGATGACGCGCATGCCCTGGCCCTTGCCAGGCAGGCGATGGCCTCGACCAACTATCAAAAGCCGTCTCATGTACAGACGCAGGCGCCTGAAGATCCGCTCTACGATCCAGATGAAATCATGGGCGTCATCCCGCAGGAATTTAAAACGCCTTACGACGTCCGCGAGATTATCGCTCGCATGGTCGATGGTTCACGGTTCGACGAATTCAAGGCGCGCTTTGGCGCAACACTGGTCTGCGGCTTTGCTCACATTCACGGCATGCCGGTCGGCATCATCGCCAACAATGGTGTCCTGTTTTCAGAAAGTGCAGCTAAGGGCGCTCATTTCATTGAGCTCTGTTCGCAACGCAAAGTTCCACTCGTCTTTCTGCAGAACATTTCAGGTTTTATGGTCGGCAAGAAATATGAAGCCGAAGGCATTGCGCGACATGGTGCCAAACTCGTCACCGCAGTGGCGACGACCCAGGTGCCGAAATTCACGGTATTCATCGGCGGCTCTTATGGTGCCGGCAACTACGGCATGTGCGGCCGCGCCTACTCACCGCGTTTCCTGTGGACCTGGCCGAACTCGCGTGTCTGCGTGATGGGCGGTGAGCAGGCAGCCGGTGTTCTTGCGACCGTACGCCAGGAGGCCGTCGAGCGTGCAGGCGGCACCTTTACGAAAGCAGATGCTGAAAAGATCAAGCGCCCGATCCTCGATCAGTTCGAGCACGAGAGCCATCCATTGTATGCTTCCGCCAGGCTCTGGGATGACGGTGTTATCGATCCGCGACGCACAAGAGACGTGCTGGGTCTAAGCCTCAGTGCCGCCCTCAACGCACCAATACCCGATACCAAGTTCGGCATTTTCAGGATGTAAGGGACAAGGCATCCATGCAGAGTGCATCGAATACTATCATCGTGACTACCATCCTAACGGCATTCACCTCTTGCGAGTGGCCCCCGCGAGCCGGCCCGCCTGCGCAGCACGCAAAATGCAACATGGGCGCCGCCCCCGCGGAGGTGCCCGTCAGCTTTGCTGACGGAATAGCACCGTGAGCGAAAAGGAAACCAAATAATGTTCAAGAAGATCCTGATCGCGAACCGTGGTGAGATCGCCTGCCGGGTGATGCGCACCGCTAAGCAAATGGGCATCGCAACTGTCGCCATTTACTCAGACGCGGATGCTGGCGCGATGCACGTTGCGATGGCGGATGAGGCGTATCATGTCGGTCCGCCGGCGGCCTCGGCGAGCTACCTGAATGTTGAACGCATCATCGAAGTCGCCAAGTTGAGTGGCGCAGAAGCTGTTCACCCAGGATATGGCTTCCTCTCGGAGAATGCCGAATTCGTTGAGGCGGTGACAGCCGCCGGCATGCGCTTTATCGGACCCTCGGCTGCTTCGATACGCGCCATGGGACTCAAAGATGCCGCCAAAGCACTGATGGAACAGGCCAACGTGCCGATCGTCCCCGGCTACCACGGCGAGAACCAGGATGCGGAATTCCTTGCAGGCGAAGCAGGTAAAATTGGCTACCCGGTCTTGATCAAAGCGCGTGCCGGTGGCGGTGGCAAAGGTATGCGGCGCGTAGATGATCCGGCTGACTTCAAAGCAGCGCTTGAAGGCGCCCAGCGCGAAGGCAAGGCGAGCTTCGGTGACGCTGCTGTGCTGATCGAAAAGTACCTCATCAAACCGCGTCACATCGAGGTACAGGTTTTTGGCGATGATCATGGCAACGTTGTCCATCTTTTTGAGCGTGATTGTTCACTGCAGCGCCGCCACCAAAAAGTGATTGAGGAAGCACCCGCAACCGATATGAGCGATGAGATGCGCGCGGCGATGGGACAGGCAGCTGTCACGGCTGCCGAGGCCATCAACTATTCCGGTGCAGGCACCATCGAGTTCATCGCGGACGTGTCCGATGGGCTGCGCAATGACCGCTTCTACTTCATGGAAATGAATACCCGCCTACAGGTCGAGCACCCAGTTACCGAGCTGATCACCGGTCACGATCTGGTTGAGTGGCAGCTACGTGTCGCCAATGGCGAGCCGTTGCCGGCCTCTCAATTCGATCTCACAATCAACGGCTGGGCAATCGAAGCGCGGCTCTATGCTGAAAACGCTGCCAAAGGCTTTCTGCCGGCAACAGGTACGCTGAAGACGTTGAGTTTCCCTGATCCAAACGACGGCGTACGCATCGACACCGGTGTTCGCGAAGGCGACACGATCACGCCGTTCTATGATCCAATGATCGCAAAGATTATCGTGCACGGCGAGACACGCGAAGCAGCCCTGAACAAGCTTGCAGCCGCGATGCGTGATTGCCATGTCGCAGGCACCGTGACCAATGCACGGTTCCTGCTGGAGTTGGTTCGCAACCCGGGGTTTGCGTCTGGCGATGTTGATACCGGGCTGATTGAGCGCGACTTCGACGCCTTGATTGCAACAGCGGACGTGACCGACGAGGCCGTTGCACTTGCGGCACTGGCAGCCCTTAAATGGCCAGGCGCTGGCACGGCGAATGATCCGTGGCTCGGGCTTGGCGGCTGGCGACTTTGGGGCAAACCGGAGGCTTTCATTGCTCTGCAGCAGGCAGAGACAGCCATCGACGCGGTCGTGACGTTCGAACCGGGTGGCAACGCCTATACGGTTGCCTGGGACGACAAACAGGTATCGCTCACAATCGATAGCCGCAATGGCGAGGTCGTCCGCGCCTCTTCGAATAACCGCACGTTTACGGCACGGGCAACGCATCATGGCGACGTCATCAGCATCTTCATGGATGGCGAACAACATGCCGTCACCGTGCCAGATCCACTCGCTGGTTCAGCCGATGAGGCAGCCGATGCCGACCGCATTCTGGCGCCAATGCCCGGGCTGATCAAAATCATCAATGTGGCAGCTGGCGACACTGTCTCCAAAGGTGATCCTGTGATGGTGATGGAGGCGATGAAGATGGAATATACGCTGTCGGCACCGCGTGATGGCACCATCGGCGAACTTCAGGCCGGCACCGGAGATCAGGTCGAGGAGGGCGCTGTCCTCCTCGAGATGGCGGAAGCGTAGGAAGTTACTTTGATGAAAATCACGATCCTTGACGACTACCACGATACCGTTCGCACGCTGCCGTGCTTCGAGATGCTTGACGGCCATGACGTGACGGTTTGGAATGACCATGTCCAGGATACCGATGCGCTAGCAGAGCGGCTCGCCGACACAGAAGTGCTGGTCCTTATTCGCGAGCGCACCAAGATCCGCACAGATCTGCTCGAGCGCCTACCGAACTTGAAACTGATCAGCCAACGCAGCGTCTATCCGCATATCGACATCGATACTTGTACACGGCTTGGCATCGTCGTGTGTTCAGACTTGCACATGGGCTCGCCGTCTTATGCGACAGCTGAACTCACGTGGGGTCTTATCTTGGCAGCGATGCGTGACATCCCACAACAGGTGGCGTCAATGAAAGCCGGTGGTTGGCAGATCGGCGTTGGCCGCACGGTTCGTGGCAAAACGCTTGGCCTGCATGGTTTCGGCCGGATCGCGCACGTCGTTGCAGACTACGCCAAAGTATTCGGTATGAATGTCTTGGTATGGGCCCGCGAAGAAACGATGCAGAAAGCACGCGCGGATGGCTTTGAAACGGCGACAAGCAAAGCGGATTTCTACGCTCGCGCCGATGTTATTTCGCTGCATATGCGCCTCGTTGATGCGACGCGCGGGATCGTCGCGCTGGATGATCTCTCGACCATGAAACCTGATGCGTTATTGGTGAACACCAGCCGCTCCGGACTGATCGAAACAGGGGCTCTTGCAAATGCGCTTGAGGCTGGACGCCCCGGAATGGCGGCTATTGATGTGTACGATGACGAACCTGTACGCGATGCCAATCATCCATTAGTTCGCCTACCGAATGTCCTGTGCACACCACATATCGGGTATGTGACCCGAGACGAATATCAGCTGCAATTTACAGATATCTTCGCCCAGATTGTTGCTTTTGCCAGCGGCAAGCCGGTAAATGTCGTCAATCCTGATGTTCTCGACACGCAAAGGAATTAATCATGGCTTCAGTTCGCGAACAGGAATTTGGCATTACCACGGCTGACCTGCCACCAGCGGTTGAAGGTCCATCGGTTTGGTACGGCTCCGAGACGACAGCCAGCTCGGACTGGATCTATCAGCTGACCAGCGATGATATTGCTGAGATTGAGCAGGCCATGGCGCCGCTCGTTGAGCGCGAAGCTGATATCGCGCAAATCACGAAAACGGATTTTGCTCTACCAGGCCTTGGCCCCAAACTCGCCAGCCTGTGCAGCGACGTTATCACGGGACGCGGCTTCACCCTGATGCGTGGCCTGCCGGTTGAGCGCTGGTCGATGCGCCAATCCGCAACCGCTTATTTCGGCATCGGGGCGCATTTCGGCAATGCCCGATCGCAAAACGGCAAGGGCCATATTCTTGGCCACGTCCGCGATCTTGGCCGCGACGCTGTTAACGATCCGACGGCGCGCATTTATCAAACGGCCGAACGCCAAACGTTCCATACCGACAGCTGCGATATCGTCGCGCTTCTATGCCTAAAGACTGCTAAGTCGGGCGGTGCATCAGCACTCGTTTCATCAATGACCATTTATAACGAAATGCTCAAACGACGCCCCGATCTGCTGCCTTGCATGTTTGAGGCGATGCACACCGACCGGCGTGGTGAAGTTCCAACCGGCCAAAACGCCTGGCATGATATTCCGGTGTTCAGCTGGTATGAGGGACAGCTTTCAGCGCTTTATGCACGCCGTTATATCGAATCTGCGCGCCGGTTCCCTGAGATTCCAGAGTTGACCGAACAGCAGTTGGCAGCCCTTGATCTGTTCGACGAGCTCGCGAATGATCCCGCCATCAGCATGCAAATGACGTTTGAGCCCGGCGATATGCAGTGGGTCCATAACCACACCATGCTGCATGATCGAACCTCGTTCGAGGACTGGCCAGAGCTGGAGAAGAAACGCCATCTGCTGCGGCTATGGCTTGCGGTACCGGGCGCCCGTCCATTGCCAGAGATCTACGCGCAGCGCTTCGGCAAAGTGGAAATCGGCGATCGCGGTGGCATTCTTGTGCCGGGATCCGAAATGAACGCGCCGCTTGAGCCCGTGTGAGTGCGACCATATAGGTGTACACTGCCTGTTCAGTGAACATCTTCGCATAAACACTTGATATCGCCATGTTCTTTGCCGCATAGGCTAACTCTTGAAACAAATTCGAGAGTTCTGAATTTATGCGAGCAGTGAAATGGCGAACGCACTTAACCTCAGCACTGGCAGGGGCGGTGGCAGGTCTGCTCGCCCTTCTGGCAGCATCGGTCCCGCTTGATGGTGCCCGGGCGCAATCCAACACGGCCGCAAAGACTGCAAAGACAACAAACGCCCCGCCACTCAAGATCCTGACAATTGAGCGCCAGCCTTTCGCAATGATGCGGAAGGGTCAGCTCGTTGGCTTCAGCGTTGAACTGTGGAAGGAAGTCGCTCGCGAATTGGGGCGTGACTACGAATTTGAAGTCGCGACGTCATTCAGCGACATGTTGCAACGGGTTGCCGCCGCAAAAGCAGATGGCGCCATCGCCAATATTACCATCACGTCTGAACGCGAAAAGACGTTGGATTTTTCGCAGCCGATGTTTGATGCCGGCATCCAGGTGATGGTGCATTCAAGCGGCGGCACAGCTGGCCTCTTCGGTGCGCTGTTCAACTGGGACATGCTTGGCCTGCTGGTGCTTGCCGGTGTGCTTCTTTTCATCGTCGCGAATTTGATGTGGTGGTTCGAACGACGCGACCAGCCCTACTTCCAGTATCCCTATGGCGAGGGCATGTGGCGCTCGTTCTGGTGGGCACTCAATGTCATGGTCAACGGCGGCTTCGAGGAGCGTGTACCACAAACGCGCAATGGCCGCGTATTTGCGGTCTTCCTGGTCATTGCCAGCCTCTTTCTGGTCTCAGCCTTCGTTGCCAAGATTACGGCCTCACTCACCGTTGGCGAACTCAAGTCCCAGATTCAAAGCTATCGTGATCTGTTCAGTCGCCGTGTCGGCACCACTGAGGGCTCAACATCAGCAGCATTCTTGGAACGACACAACGTGCCGTTCCGCAAGTTCTCAAGCATGGCAGCATTACTGCAAGCCATGGAAAAATCGGAATTGGATGCCGTCGTCCACGATGCGCCGGTGTTGGCCTACTATGCCAACACAACCGGGAAAGGCCGAATGCGCCTCATCGGCGCTGTGCTGCGGCCTGAGAAATACGGCATGGCCTTGCCGCCTGGCAGCGACATGCGTGAGGGCATCAATCGCGCGCTGCTGCGCATCCACGAGCAGGGGCGCTACGACGACCTGTACCGCAAGTGGTTTGGTCAGGCACCTTGATCGAGAATCGCCTTAATGGCTCAGGCGTCCCCAACAGTTCGTTCCTACGTGCGGAAAACGAACATGAACAACATCAGCAAGCACAGCAAGACGATCGAAATGATCGAGGCGCGTACGAAACCAACGTAAAGATTACGCTTGTCTTCGATGTTCACCGCAGGGTGGCTCTTGTCGAAATCGATATTCATCTTGGTCTCCCGGCGCAAATCGCATGATTGACAGACATATCGCCGATTGCAGCTCAGTGTGCAATTGCCGGACGGTCGCAGGGCAAACATCCGGAAAAGTCACAAAACGTTTATGGCATTGCCACAAACGCCCTAAATTACGCCCGTTTCTCGCATTTCTGCGACTTCGGTGTCTGAATAACCCGCCTCAGCGAGTACCTCATCAGCATGTTCGCCGAGCAGCGGTGCTGGTCGTGTCACCTCGCCACTGCCATGTGCCAGCTTGAACCCGGAACCGACGACTTTCATCCGACCATAAGGCCCGTCGATCTCTTGCATCACATCACGATATTCGAGTTGCGGATGCGACACGGCGTCCGCCAGCGTATTGATCCGGGATGCCGGAGCGCCAGCATCCGACAAACGTACTTCCCAGGTGTCGGCATCTGCATCCGCAAAAGCTGTTTCGATGACCTCGCGCAGGGTCGTTTCATTCTCAATCCGCGTCGGCCAGTCTTTAAAACGCGGATCGTCGAGAATGTCCTCCCGGTCGATACACTTCAGCAGCTTCAGGAACTGCCCTTCGTTATTTACCGCCAGCAAGATGTGGCCACCTTTGCAGGCAAACAAATTCGCCGTTGGAATTCGGCTGATTGCCTGGTTGCCAAACCGGCCTTGGTCGAGCCCGGCAATGGTGTGTTCGCACAACGTCGGCGATAGGAATGTGAGTGTTGCATCCAGCATGGCAACGTCGATGAGCTGCCCTTTGCCCGTCAGCGTTCTCTGATGCAGTGCACTCGACATCGCGAATGCAGCCGTCATACCGGTCAACGCATCACAAACGGCAAAGCCCGCGCGTGTCGGCACGCTATCTTCGTGGCCGGTGATTGACATGATGCCAGACGTTGCCTGAATGCGCCCATCATACGACGGCGTATTTGCATAGGGGCCTTCCCGGCCGAATCCGGAAACACCGCAGTAAATAAGCTTCGGATTGATTTCGCTGAGCGCTTCGTAACCGATGCCGAGGCGGTCCATCACGCCAGGACGAAAATTCTCGGCGACAATGTCTGCCTTCTTCGCCAGGCGCTTGACGATCTCAATGGCCTTTGGGTCTTTCAGGTCGAGCTCAATGTCACGCTTATTGCCGTTCACCGCGCAAAACGTCGGCGCGTAGGCTCTGTCCGCCCACTCCTTCGCACCGGGAGAGAACCGCATATTCTCCCCGCCTCTACGCTCCACCTTGATCACATCAGCACCAAGGAGCGCCAACTGAAACGTGCCAAACGGGCCGGCAAACACCTGAGTAAAGTCAAGAATTCGAATACCTTCAAAAGGCTTGGTCATGTGGTGTTTCCTTAATTCAGCCGCCCTATTCAGCCGCTTGTACATTTTTGAGATCTTCAGCGCGCTTGGCTTGAGCGATTTCTTTCTGGTGCAAAAACTCCTGCCGCCGACGTTCAAGCTCTTCAGGCGCAATCTGCTCAACGTTTGAGTAGTCGAGCTTCCAATCCGGATTATCACTCCAGCGAATCGGCGACTGCCGGGTTGTACGTGGGCCCGGCGCGCTTTCGAGCACATCGAGCGCCATCTCCATCGTGCGCGCTTGGCTCTCCTCATCGAAAGGTCGGCCTGCCGCATTACCGAGCGGGAAATCAGAAAACAGGAAGCGCGGCACGCCGCAATGTTCCACTATATCCTTGGCGCAGCCCATAACCACGATCGGAATGCCATGTGCTTCCAGGTAGCGCGCGTGCATTGAAATCGACTGATGGCAGATCGGACAGTTCGCAACCAGCACGGCAACATCGACATTGTCTTCGCGCAGCAGTGCCAACATTTCCGGGCAATCCTGCTCGATCGTCGTCTTGTGGGACCGGTTTGTCGGCGCACCATGCAATCGTGCATTCAATTTGCCGATGCGCCCTTCGGTTTGCAGGCGCTGCAATTGCGCAACCGGTAGCCAGCTCCGATTATCTTCCTGACTGGTGTGCAACCGATCAATCCCGACATGGGAAATTCTCAGATCAGGCAGCGGCTCAACCGGCAGCGAGTAAATCCGATAAAATTTCGCAGCCGAATTGTAAGAAGACCATGGCCCTTGATCACCTTTGTCCGGTTGAAAAGGTGCCGCCGTCGAAATCAGCGCAACTCGGCTTTCAGACAATGGCTTTTTCAACGGCGTAAACGGCACATCAACATACTGCGCCCAGCGATAAGGCCGTTCGTAGCCGAGCGCCTGATAGTACGTCCGTGTACGATACATATAAGGCACCGGCACATCATGACCGACGGTGAAACCTAGTTCATCATCAAGGTTTTCCGGTAGCGTATCGTTTGACAGGCCTGACATTGCTGTCTCTTCCTTTTAGCTCAATCGAATTCATCGCGTGCAGTGCAGCAATTTTTGCGCCGCAATACTTGATGCCCATTGTGCTCTCTGGATGCGCCAACTCCAAACTCTGCCGCAATCCGCCTTATGATCGATCGATAGGTTGCCGACTGACGAAAATTCCTAAGCGAACGACAGTTTGACGCGGTAATCTCTTTCGCTACTATAGCCTTGGTCCGTTACATACCAACCGGCCAAAAGAACCAAAAATCGGTATCGGAGAACGCTTTTGAAAACGCCAACATACGCAGCCGCTGGCACACTCGCTGCGGCTATCATCGCCGTGACGCCCGCCCTTGCGGCTGACATCAAGCTGCCCAAGCAGATTTCCTGGACGGCCTACGGAACGACTTCATCTGGTTATGCCCAATCAATCGGCATCGGCCAGATGCTGAAAAAGAACTACGACACCGGCTTACGGGTCATTCCAGGCAAAAACGATGTATCTCGCATGGTGCCACTACGCGCCGGCCAGAGCCCACTATGCGCATGCGGCGTTGCAGCCTACATGGCAGCCGAAGGCACGCACATGTTCGGCACCAAAAAGTGGGGCCCAATGCGCCTCTACAGTCTCTTCAACAACATCGGCGATGCCGGCTTCCAGCTCGTCGTAGCCGGAGACGCAGGCGTTAAAACCGTCGCTGATCTGAAGGGCAAACGCGTCACCTGGATCAAAGGCGCACCAGCACTGAACATCAATGCTGCAGGCGCGCTTGCACATGGCGGTCTTACTTGGGCCGACGTCAAAAAAGTCGTTGTGCCAGGCTGGAAACAATCAGCTGAAGCTGTGATCAACGGCCAGGCCGACGCAGCCTTCGGCTCAACTGTTTCCGGTGCGTACAACAAACTGGCCGCATCTCCACGTGGACTGTTCTGGACAACCTTCCCACACTCTGAAAAGGACGGCTGGAAGCGCTCGACAGAGGTTGCACCGTGGCGTTCTCCGTCGATGATCAAGATTGCAATCGACGGCAAGAAAAACACGTCGGGCAAAATGCCATACGAAGGCAGCACACAGCCGTATCCAATTTTCGTCTCGACCCCAAAAGGTTCGGATGCTCTGGCATACGGCCTGACCAAAGCTGTGATGGATAACTACGAGCAGATCAAAGATTCTGGTCCATCGATGAGCGGCTACCGCCTCGACCGTCAGAACCTCAAGTGGGTTTTCCCAATCCACCCTGGCTCGATTGCGTACTACAAAGAAAAGGGCCTCTGGACAGCAGACGTCGAAGCGCACAACGCAACGATGATGAAGCGTCAAGATGTGCTTGCTGCTGCTTGGAAAGCCTACATGGGTGCCAACAAAGACAAAGCCGACGACGCTTTCGTCAAAGGTTGGCAGGGCGCACGTGTTGCAGCGCTTAAGAAAGCCAGCATGGGCGCACCGTTCCCAACTTGGGAATAGTTAGTTCAAGCCTCGATAGAACGCAGGGCCGGCCTCCGACGGAGTGCCGGCCCTGCTCACCCTTGAGTTTCCTCTAAAGCGAGCGGCCCGCCACACTCATGACCGACAATGGATCAACTCTGCCTAACGCCGAATTAACCGCCGAGCAGGCCGTCGAAGCGGCTGACAAAGTGGAGATGCAGCGCTACCGTGATCTCCCATGGCTCGCGAATAGCTGGCTCATTTTCGCCGCTGCAATATCGATCCTCGCTTCGATCTACATGTTGTTCGGGCTCGGCAATGAATTCAATTCCTACGTACCGCTCGAAAACGAATATTTCTATTTCATGATCGCGGTGCTGTTACCCCTGCCGTTTCTGATTTTCCCGACCGGCGATCCGCGCACAAAAAAACTACCACTACTTAGTGTATTTCCAGCCGCCCTCGCCTTGACCGTTCCAGCCTACATTGCCGTCAAACTGCTTGGGCTGCCGGCCTTGGATGCCATGGGCACGATCGGCAATTTCATCATTTTCTTCGTCCTGCTTGGTCTGTTGGCGATGCCCTTCTACTTTCGCAAAGACGACATCTCATACATTCCCAACTTCGATGCGCTGCTTGCTCTTCTGGCGTTTGTCGTCGCAGCCTTCTTTGCCTTTAAGGGCAACGACATCCTGGAAATCGGCTGGGAGTACGACGCACCCGATTATGCCAAATACCTTGCCCTGATTATGTGGGCGTTGATCCTCGAATCCGCCCGCCGCGCCGGTGGCAACGCGATCTTTTACGTTTGTCTGGTTATGTCGGTCTACCCGATGCTATCAGACTACGCCCCAGGCTTCCTGGCTGGTGAACCGGTCGCAGCCGCCACCACCACAGGCTTCCACATTTTCGGCACCGAAAGCGTTCTCGGCATTCCGATGATCGCGTTCGCCAATCTCGTCATCGGCTTCCTCATCTTCGGCGTCGCGCTGCAGTATACCGGCGGCGGTGCCTTCTTCTTGAACCTCGCTTTCGCCCTCCTTGGCCATCACCGTGGCGGACCAGCCAAAGTGGCAATCTTTTCGTCTGGCCTGATGGGCTCGATGTCGGGCAGTGTGATCACCAACATCCTGACGACCGGTGTCATGACGATTCCCGCCATGAAAAAGGTCGGCTTCCGTCCGGCTTATGCCGGTGGTGTTGAAGCGTGCGCGTCAACTGGCGGCGTACTAATGCCGCCTGTAATGGGCGCAACGGCATTTGTGATGGCAACCATCCTGGAAATCCCGTACGCGCAAATTGTTATCGCGGCAGCGTTTCCATCGGTCCTCTATTACCTCGGCCTTTATCTGCAGATCGATGCCTATGCTGCGCGAAACGATCTTCGAGGCCTTGCCGATGAAGATCTGCCTCGTATCGGGCAGGTGTTGAAAGACGGCTGGTACTTCATCGCAGTCTTCATCATGCTCATTGTGATGCTGCTCTATATGCAGCGCGAAGCGCAAGCGCCGTATTACGCAACCGCTGTTTTGTTATTCATCAACCAGTTCTCTCCGAAACATCGCTGGAACTGGACAGGTGTGGTCACCTTTGTGCGTGGCGTTGGCCTGCTCTTCGCCGAACTGCTCGCCATTCTGGTCGGTGTCGGCTTAATTATGGGCTCGCTCTCATTGACCGGCAAAGTCGGTACGATCACTTATGAACTCACTCAGTTCGCTGATGGCAACACGCTGCTCCTACTGTTTATGGCAGCCGTCACCAGCTTCGTTCTGGGCATCGGCATGACGATTACAGCGGCCTATCTGTTCCTCGCTGTCACCGTCGCGCCAGCGCTCACCGACGGCGGTCTCGACAAGCTCGCAGTGCATCTCTTCCTAATGTACTGGGGCATGATCTCGTTCATCACACCACCGGTTGCGATTGGTGCTTTCGCAGCTGCAACCGTCGCCAAGGCCGACCCAATGAAAACCGGATTCGAGGCAATGCGGCTTGGCAGTATTATTTACTTTGTGCCGTTTTTCTTCGTCCTCAATCCGGCTCTGATCGGTCGCGGCGAACTCTCGGAAATCATCATTGTCCTGACCGCGACGATTGCCGGCATTACTCTGATCGCCGGCGGGCTTCAAGGTTATCTCTATCATGTCGGCAAGCTTGACGGCGTCATGGGTATGATCGGACGAATTTTGTTAGTCTTTGGCGGCATCGTGCTGGCGTTGCCCGGCAATAAAATCATCGGTTACAACCACTGGGAGATCAACGGCACCGCCGCAATTATAATCGCAGCGGCGATAGCCTTCAGTTGGCTTGGCCGGCGTGACGAGTCTGCCGTTCAGGCCGCCTGAACCTGACGACACAAACCTGAAAGAGCGAACTATGACGTTTGAAATCAAGCCACTTACGGGTGGCGGCGGCGCAGAGATATTTGGCGCCGACGTCACCAATCCCGATCAATTCGGCGACATCCATCAGGCGTTCGCCGACAATGGTGTTATCGCCATTCGCGATCAACACATCAGCCCCGACCAGCAACTCGCCTTTGCGCGCCGCTTCGGCGAGATCAACGTCAATCGCTTCTTTGCCAACGTCGACGGGCATCCAGAAATCGCGCTGGTCCTCAAAGAAAAAGACCAAAAGAAAAACATCGGCGGTGGTTGGCACACAGATCATTCCTACGACATGGAGCCCGCCATGTGCTCCATGCTGCACGCCATCGAAACGCCTGAAGTGGGTGGTGACACACTGTTCGCCTCCATGTACACGTCATTCGAAGCGCTCTCCGATGGTCTCAAGGACACGCTACGGGGCATGCATGCATGGCATTCATCCCGCCACGTTTTCGGCGCTAAGGCGCGCACGGATTCGGAAACGGCGAAAACCGGGCGCATCGGCAACACGGATGCTGCCAAACAGGATTCAATTCACCCGGTCGTCATTCGCCATCCACTTTCAGGACGCGAAGCGCTCTACATAAACCCAGGCTTCACCACTCATTTCAACGGATGGTCAGATCCGGAAAGCAAGGCCCTCATGGCTTTTCTGGAGAACCACTGCACGCAGCCCGAATTCACTTGCCGCGTCCGCTGGCGCCCAGGAACCATTACGATCTGGGACAACCGTGCGACCTGGCATAAGGCTGTCAACGACTATCACGGCCACCGTCGCCTAATGCATCGCATCACCGTCGAAGGCAGTGAATTGGCGCCGGCAAAGCTCGCGGCTTGATTGGCGTTCGACCCATAAAGCCGCAATCGCGCAACAAGTCTTGCCAACTGCGGAATCCTACCGTACACAGGCTCGTTCTGGCGCCAGGAGACGTGGCCGAGTGGCTGAAGGCGCTCCCCTGCTAAGGGAGTATACGTGAAAGCGTATCGAGGGTTCGAATCCCTCCGTCTCCGCCATTCCAGTGAATAATACTCAATAAAATCAATGCTTTATGGTGAGGCAACTAGATATCGTCCCCATTCTCGTCCCCATATGTGCATTTGTATGGCTGTAGGTTGGTAGGGACGAATTCGCATTCGGCTACCCTCGTCTGTCGCAACTATTCCAAAGACCAAGTGCATCAGGCAAGGTGCAGACACTTACCCATTTCTTGCGATGGAGCCGGCGATTGTGTCCGACAAACGCGACAGACTACTTGCACGCATGAACTATGTTCGTGAACGATTCTCCGTTCTTGGTACGAAGCCGCAAAATCTACCCTACGACGATATTGTCGAGCGTGTCGCTGATTTCATACTGTCCCAAGACAAACTGCGAATTGCC
>CAJQQK010000248.1 GCA_905480435.1 uncultured Hyphomicrobiaceae bacterium
AGCCCTCGCGGGCGCGCTATAGAGCGCGTCCTTGACCGCCGCCCGTCACATCGACGGGGAATGCTCTGCCAACAGGATTAAGCAGAAAACCGACCACCCAAAAACACCTGATCCACCCACTCAATTCGTCGAGGAGCCAAACTAGCCCGGCACGGAACGCAGATTGGGCAGGGCGTGTAGGCGTTTTTGAAGAGTGTGCCGCGTGCCGCAAGACGATCCATATTGGGCGTCTTTACATGCGGATTGCCATAGCAGCCGAGAATATTCCGGGTATGCTCATCGGACATGATGACAAGGAAATTTGTCGGCTCTGTCGCCATCGGGAATATTGCCTCACTAATTGATTGCTGGTCACTGTCTTCATGTTAATTCATTTGCCCAGGGAATTCAAAATGGGGCGGAGTAATAGCCAATAGGCGCCGACGTGATTTTTTGACTGGCCCTGCACGACATCGCGAGCTCATGTCTGAGGTGAAGCCAGCGCTGGCGCTGGTGAGATGTACGTGGCAAAAAGTGGTTGTGCAGACCAGCAGCTCGAAAATCAGGCGGAGTTAAGCGCACACTATTGGTCATTCGCTACGCCCCACGACCGTATACATTCCGGGTATTGTGATCATATTGTTCGTTTACACCGAAGACTCCTGCTTTAAGCAACAGGGACGTCGGGTTAAGACGGTCGACTACCTCCAATAACGGACATCAATTTTTAGCGTAGTCGCCGAGCAGCGAGAGTGCGGTCAATGTCGCCTTGTGGGATACAGCGATTGTCGCCATCACCTGTCTGTCGATTGCTTCGAATGCCTTCGTCGATTTCCGCAAATGTACGGGGTGGAGCTGCCGACAGTGGAAGTGATCCGTGACCTTCGGACGTCTCCGCAACCTACTGTGCGATATAACCACCATCAATCACTAGCTCGGTGCCAGTGACGAACGACGCTTCGTCGGATGCGAGGTACAGAACGCCATAGGCGACATCCATCACCTCGCCCAACCGGCGCAGAGGCGTAGCAGCAGCCTTCGCGGCGCGTTCGGGCGGATTCGGTCTGTTGATCATTGGCGGCAGGTATCCGGGATGGACGGAGTTTACCCGCACGCCCGTTGGTCCGAATCGCACTGCGGCAGTCTTCGTGAAGATACGCACCGCGCCTTTCGACGCGCTGTAGCCGGGGTGGCTGTCTGCGGCCCCGATGAAACCCATTATCGACGAGATGTTGACGATCGAGCCACCGCCAGTCTTGGCCATTTCAGCCGCCGCTTGGGTCGTTCCCATGAAGACACTGGTGGCGTTGACGGCGATCAGCTTTTCCCATCCCGCCAGCGCAAGCTGGTCGCCGACTGAACTGCCGCTGATACCCGCGTTGTTCACCAAGATATCGAGCCTGCCATAAGTTGCGATGGTGGTAGCAATCAGTTGTTCCCACGCACTTTCCGACGTCACGTCCGCCTTCACGAACGTTGCCCGACCCTGGTTGACACAGATATCAGCGGCGACCGCCTCGCCTTCTTTCTCAAGCACGTCGGCGATTACGACGGCCGCACCTTCCTTGGCGAACAGCCGGGCCTCCGCCTCGCCCATGCCGTGCGCGCCCCCGGTTATGATTGCGACCTTATCTTTCAGTCTCATGCGTTTCTCCCTCGTTGATCAGCGTCGATCATCGGCGTTCAAACCGTCAAGAGCAAGCTTCGAGGCGAATGGGGGTGGCGACAGTAAAAGCGCGGCGATCGCCAACAGTAGAGCCTAGCTCCGGATGCCTTTCAAGATAGAGGTGAATTTCCACGTCGGACCCGGGAGGCCTCAGATCAACGCGGTTCCCCTGATAACGGACGTGGTCGGCGGCGCTGATCGCGCCAATGGTGTTTCCCTGATAAATAGGAGAGCGTTTGGCTCATGCTGCATAGGTAGCATCCCTTGCGGCTTCGTATTGCGGCGGTGATTGGTAGCCGAGCGCCGAATGTCGCCTACCTGGATTATTGAAGCCGTCGATGTATTGGCCAATGGCATTTTCAGCTTCGCGTCGCTTCGCATAGCAGGTGCGCCAGATGAGTTTGGATTTGATTGTCTTGAAAACGGTTTCGACCATGGCGTTGTCGTAACAATTTCCTTTGCCGCTCATGGAGCACACGAGGAGCTATGCCTGAATCTTGGTGACGGCGTGCCGGATCAGGCGGCGGCGGTTTTGGCTTGGCGATCGTCGGTCATAACAACCTCAAGCCCGTCTGCAAACTTCACACCTTGAATGATCTTTGGCAACTGCTGCGGTCCATTGAGACGACGCCAGGTTTTCTGCGCGCCCTCAACAAGCTTGAAGACCATCGCAAGTGCCGTCTTGTTTGAGAGGCAGCCCTTCGCGCGGATCGTTCGATGGCGCACCGTGGCGAACGTGCTTTCGATCGGGTTCGTGGTGCGCAGATGGATCCAATGCTCGGCGGGAAAGTCGTAAAATGCAAGCAGCGGATCTCGATCCTTGGCGAGGCAGGCGGCGGCCTTCTCGTACTTTAGAGTGTAGGTTTCGATGAAGGCGTCGAACGCGGCCTCAGCATCGGCTTTCGTCTCCGCCATCCAGATCTCCTGCAAGGAACGTTTGGCTTTAGGTCCAAGTTTTCTCGGCAGCTTGTTCAGAACGTTGGCGGTCTTATGAACCCAGCAGCGCTGCTCTTGGCATCTCGGCCAGACTTCGCCGAGTGCCTTCCAGAACCCGAGCGCACCATCGGCAACGGCGACCTTCGGGGCAATGCTCAAGCCGCGCCGCTTCAGGTCGAGCAGCAGCGCCCGCCAGTCATGCGCACTTTCGCGCGCACCGTCCGTAAAGCCGATAAGCTCCTTCCTGCCCTCCGGCGTCGCACCGATGATGACCAGAATGCACTGCTTTTCGTCTTCAAGACGCGCTTGCAAGTGAATGCCGTCCGCCCAGACGTAGACGTAGTTGCGCGCAGACAGATCGCGCGTCTGCCAACGGATGTGCTCGTCGCTCCAATCCTGTTTCAATCGCGCAATGGTCGAAGCCGACAGGCCGGGTGCATCCTGACCGAGCAGCGCGCTGAGCGCTTCGGCGAAGTCACCAGTCGAAATGCCTTTGAGATAGAGGATCGGCAGCAGGACATTGAGGCTCCTGCTGCGCCGGGCGTAGGGCGGCAGGATTGCTGGTGTAAACCGGATGCGGCTTGCATCATTGCCATCTGTTGCCCGGTCGCGGACACGCGGTTGGCGCACGGCCACCGGTCCGATGCCCGTCATGATCTCGCGTTCGGGCAGATGACCATGGCGAACAATGCGCTGAAGGCCGTCTTCTGTTTTGAGATCAACATGCTTGGCGGCGAAGGCTGCAACTTCCGCTTCGACGGCTTGGGCTAGCAGCGTTCGCGCACCATCACGCAGGATATCGGTGAGAAGATCGGAAAAGATTCCTGGTTGAACCAGCTTGGTGACGTTATTCTGGGGCACGGCATATCGCTCCTTTGGTGGAGAAGTGAGATCGTCAAGCAACCTCATGATATGCCGCCTTACCGATTCACGCCGTCACCAACTTTTGCGCATAGCTCGATTAATTCTGCATTAAACTTCATACATTTTTCCTTTGATTGACGGCTGTGCTAGTCCATTACCTAGTCTCGTTGGTTTTGCTACTGAACGGTAATTCCGTTCTCACGCTCTATCTTGGCAACAAGGTCTCGTATGTCTGACAGCTTCCAGACAGAGAGCTTCTTTCCAACCTTCAAGGGCTTGGGATAATGCCCCTTCTCAATACCTTCATAAAAACTTGCTTGTGACACTGGGATCAGCGTGAGCACTTCGTTCAATCTCAAGAGACGGAAATCAATGTCTTCAATCTTCAAGGTTGCTGTTGCCATCCTGGCTCCTCTCATCTGCTGTGGTTGCTCATTCGTGATGAACTGATATTGGCACAGCATCGGCTGGTCGTCAGGTGCCAATATTGAATTTGACCCATCTGTCTCGTTTGAAGTATTGTCTCGAATGCTTCGTTAAAAACCAGCAACTTTTGAGACCCAATGACACCAAACACGAACAGGAAAAAGCAACCATCACGGGGCATACCACGACGAAAAGAGCAGTATCGGCTATGGTTCGAGTTCCTGAAGCTGGCTCACCAGTCAGATAAGCCAATTATCCAGCAAGCCCTCAAAGCATCAGCTGCCTTCTACGGTCCGTGGGAGATCGACAAGTACGAGAAGTTTGACGACTGGTGGAAGGACAAGTCCAACCTGTTCAACGACACCTTGGAGGTCAGGAAACTGGAGGCTGGAGCATTGCCTGATACGCCAGAGTGCCTGGTGGTCCAGATTCCCCTGAACAGAACACAGTCAGAACTGCTTGCTGCCGTCAGAAAGGTCTTGGCACAGCATTACGATGACATCGGCAAGACATCTCGTAAGAACCGTGCCCTTGCCACATCAGCCTACGGCCTAACAGGCAAGGGTGAGATAAAAACCGATGCTGTGCGTGAAACTCTGTCAGTCTATCGAGACGTGAAGCTCAGAAACCGATCAAGCCTCAAAGGTAAGAAGCTCCTGGCAGCCATTCACGACTACTACCTGAGGAGACGAAACAAGAAGTGGGCAGTCGTCCCATTGCCTCTTCAGTATGACCCAGAAAGCAAGGATGACTTACGACGAGCACTGCGTAATATGAACCGCTATCTGACGAATGCGGAATCAATCTTGCTCAACGTGGCTCAAGGAGAGTTTCCTGGTCACTACTGATACCCAGCGCTGGGCAACAGGAGGGGACAAGCTTCGTCCAGCACCGTCTAGTCAGGTCCAGGTGGAGCCGTGTCAAATGGTGGGGTAATTGGCGGGGCAAAAAAGCCGAGTCGGTAAAATAAGTGTTTATTTTCAAAGTATTACGCTAGTGATATGGCGGAACAGTGGTCCGCCCGACATCCAGGCTCGCCCCAATCAGACGGGCAGAATGCCCTTCTGCTGCCAACCGCAGTGCATCTGTCAGGCGACACGACAAACTGACCCTCTGACGCCATGAGGAAGTGACCCTCTTGGCGAGTTATCCAGAGGGAACTTTCATGGAACAGACGCAACACAATGCATCCTGCACGGC
>CAJQQK010000249.1 GCA_905480435.1 uncultured Hyphomicrobiaceae bacterium
AGTAGTCACGATGTCGTTGCAAGAGATCAAGCTGAGCGACGAATGTCATGTCAATCACTGTCTTGCCCGACGAGAGAGGTCGTTTTCAGAGTTGAAATTGCCTCCTTGCTGATGGAGCCGACTAAATGCACAGGCTCCTAGCGGCAATCGATCACCTGTTTCGGCTAACCCTTCACAAAATAATCCTCGCAGGTCCCCTCGCGGTAAACGTCGGCGGTCGCACAATGCAGGGCGCCGCCAAAGGCGTAGGCATCGCGGAACGGTACTGGGATCACTTCGAAGCCGAGCTTGTCGAATTGTTCCATCTGGTTGACCTCGCTAGCCTCAACGCAGATCGTTTTTGGGTCAAGCATAAGCACGTTCATCGATAGCCAGACAGACGAATAACAAAGCGGCGGCGGTGAGTTGTGCGCAGGTCGAGCCGCGTCGATGATCTCCCAATCATTGCGCTCGAAGAATTTGCGCTGCTCATCGGGCAGGCGCCGCTCTGGGTTGTTGATGATCAGTCCGGGCCGGAGCGGTGTGAACGTCGCGTCGATGTGGATTGGGTATGGGTCGCCTGGAAAGTTCACGGCATGGACGCGGTGGTTCGGGTAATGCCGGCTCAGCCAATCGATGCCTTTAAGATTGGTCGTGAAGCCGTGTTGTACGACAAGATCCCGTCCGAAGCGCAAAACGTCAGCAGCATCGAACAGCGGCTCTTCTTCCGTCGTTACGAAAAATTTTTCGGCTGTCCACTCCAGGCGTTTTTTCTCGCCGATTTTGTCGGAGAGATAATCGGGATGATAGTCAGCATCTGTCAGGCGGGGCTTCGGCGCCGCTTCGTGGCGCATGTTCGGATCTTCGTTGTAATAGGCCTGCAGCAGTGGCCGGTAGCACAGATATTCGAAGAAACGGCAGCGATATGACATCGTCGCCTCGAGCATTTCGTTGCCGACCGTCAGCAGAACGTCGCGCGGCGGCATCGTTCCGAACATGGATTCCGTTTTCCAATCCGGTGTCGCGGTTGGCTGATTGAAATCGAGCGGCGTCGGCCGGTCGACACGCACGCCGCGCCCTTCCAGGATTTTGACGAAGCCATCGAGCTGCTCGTTGGCTCGGTCAACGGTGTCCTGCGGTCGGGGCCCCCATTGGCCGCGCATGTCGGAATCTTCGGGCACTTTGGCATCAAGTGCCGGCTCAGGTGCGGGAATGCAACCGCCATCGGCGACTCCGACAATGACGTGGCGAAGTGGATCCCATTCGTTCCAGGAATTCACAACTGTTTTGCTGTGCGTCAAGATTCGAGCCTCCCTACGGTCAACCAGAACCGTTTAGGTACAGTCACAGCACGTCGTCAATCACGAATATCTCTCGGCTGAAGCAAAGAATGTTCGCATTGTGGCAAGCACTACTGAAATTGCCATCACAGATAGAGGTTGGTTATACAGTAGGCCATTAGTCTTATGTTTTTGGGGTTGCACATTTTTGCCGCATCTTCTGTAATGCGTGGCAATAAATAAAAAGGCAAAGCAACGACCGGGACAAGATCGCTGGGAGGCGTGATCGGTCGTATGCAAATAATAAAATAGAACACGTCCGTCAGCATAATTTGAGTGAGGTAGAGTGGAAGCACCTAGTATCCACGTCGCGTTCCAAAACGTCCAAAAGAGCTATGACGGCGAAATTCTAGTCGTCAAAGATTTGAACCTGGACGTCGAAAAGGGCGAGTTCTTGACCATGCTTGGGCCCTCTGGCTCGGGCAAGACAACCTGCTTGATGATGCTCGCAGGTTTCGAACCAGCCACACATGGTGAAATCTTTCTCAACGGCCAACCGATCAATAATCAACCGCCCAACAAGCGCGGTATCGGCATGGTGTTTCAGAATTATGCTCTGTTTCCCCATATGAGCGTCAATGAGAACCTGGCTTTTCCGCTGCAGGTGCGTGGCATGAAACGCGAGGAAGTCACTGAGCGCGTGGATCGCGCGCTTGGCATGGTTGAGCTTGGCGGTTTTGGTGGCAGGCGCCCGGCGCAGTTGTCTGGTGGCCAGCAGCAGCGCGTGGCATTGGCGCGTGCGCTCGTGTTTGATCCCCAATTGGTCTTAATGGACGAGCCGCTCGGCGCGCTCGACAAACAGCTGCGCGAGCAGATGCAATACGAGATCAAGAACATCCACGAAAGCCTGGGCGTGACGGTCGTCTATGTAACGCACGATCAATCCGAAGCACTGACGATGTCAAACCGCATCGCGGTATTCAATGATGGCGTGATCCAGCAGCTTTCGAGTCCGGATGATCTATACGAGCGTCCACAAAACAGTTTCGTTGCGCAGTTCATCGGCGAAAACAACAAGCTGTCCGGCATGGTGACGGAAGTCAACGGTGACAGCTGCACCGTCAAGATGGGCACCGGGGAAGTTATTACCGCCGCTGCGATCAATGTTGCGGGCGCCGGCCAACCGACCACGCTTTCGCTGAGGCCAGAGCGGGTCGAAATTGCGCCAGATGAGGGTGCATTGCCGAATGCCCTGCAGGGCCAGGTGAAGGATCTGATCTACCATGGTGATCATATCCGGGCCGTTTTGCAGGTCGCAGATACCAGCGAGTTCGTCGTCAAAGTGCCGAACAATGTTGGTCACAAGGTTCTAAGTAAGGGCGAGAACGTCACCGTTGGCTGGCAAATCGAAGATTGCCGAGCACTGGATCATATGGACGTTTAACGGCATAACAGCATGTGCCGCGCTCAAAGACATGGCATGGCATAACCGATCCACCAAGTCAGGATCATTACTCTGGAAGGAAGACGTTGATGAAGTTTACAAAAAGTTTGGCCATTACAGCGCTCGGTCTCGGTACCGCGCTTGCTGCGACGGCCACTACTGCCACTGTCGCAAACGCCAAAGCTTGCGGAAAAGCTGGTGAGCTGACCATCGTTTCGTGGGGCGGTGCCTACACGAAATCTCAGGTCGAAGCCTACCACAAGCCTTTTCTGAAGGATTGCGCCGGCGCAAAGATCAAATCACAGGACTACAGCGGCGGTATTGCTGAGATTAAAGCTCAGGTTGAAGGCAAGAAAGTTTCTTGGGACATCGTCGATGTCGAGCTCTCGGATGCGATCCGTGCCTGCGACGAAGGCCTGCTGGAAACAATCGATCATGCCAAACTGCCAAAAGGTGACAACGGTGCTGTTGCCACCGATGACTTCCTGAAGGGCACACTTTACGATTGCGCTGTTGCCAACATCGTTTGGTCGACAATCTTCGCGTACGACACGACGAAGATCAAAGGCGATGTGCCAAAAACCATGGCTGACTTCTTCGACCTGAAGAAATGGCCAGGCAAACGTGGCATGCGCAAAGGCGCAAAGGTCAACCTCGAGTTCGCTTTGATGGCAGACGGCGTCGCAGCGAAAGACGTCTACAAAGCACTCGAAACAAAAGCTGGCCTTGATCGCGCGTTCAAGAAACTGGACACGATCAAAAGCTCAGTTGTCTGGTGGACAGCAGGTGCACAGCCGCCACAGCTGCTTGCTGATGGCGAAGTCCTGATGACGACAGCCTACAACGGCCGTATCTTCAACGCTGTTGCTGGTGAAGGCAAACCATTCGCAATCGTTTGGGACGGTCAGATTTGGGACCTCGATCTTTGGGTTATTCCAAAGGGCGGGCCAAACAAAGACTTGGCGATGGATTTCCTTAAATATTCAACCGGTACCAAACCTCTGGCAGCTCAGGCATCGTACATTTCGTACGGCCCTGCTCGTAAGTCGTCGTCTTCTCTTGTTGGTAAGTACCACAACAAAGACATAGACATGGGTCCACAGATGCCTACCGCTCCAAACAACTTGAAGAATGCCGTGCAAAGCAACTTCAGCTTCTGGGCGGACAATGCCGACCAGTTGAAAGAGCGTTTCAACGCTTGGCTGGCTAAGGGCTAACCTCTAACCTAGCCTCAATGGCTATGGTTTGATCAAAATGGGATGCGGCCGCGCTGGCCGCATTCTAACTGCACCGTTTTAGTTACCGCGAAGTGTCCAATGTCTGATGCCGCCGCAACATCTCAGTCAACGCCACGCGACGCACTGCTGGTGGCGAGCGATGGCGTGCCGCTCAAAGTAAAACTCGCCAAGACAACTGCAGCCGCCAGACGACGCGCGTTTCTTCTCACATTACCACTTGTGCTTTTTGTGCTGATCTCGTTTGTCTTCCCGATTGGAGAGATGCTTGTACGATCATTTCACAACCCCGTCGGTGGCAATGTCGTGCCGGCGTTTGCCGAATCAATCGCCAAATGGGACGGCAAAGGGCTGCCATCCGAAGAAGTGTTCGAGGTCTTCGTCAAGGATCTGGCGCGTGCGCGCAAAGTTCGGGATGTTGGCAAAACCGTCGGCAATCTGGCGACACGCGTAAACTACGAAATTCCAGGTTCCCGGAGTCTAATCACAAAGTCGGCACGCAAGGTCGGCAAGATCAAAAACCCACCTTACAAAGACGCACTGCTCGCGATCGACAAACGCTGGAGCAATCCGCATGTCTGGCTGGTGCTGCAACGCGCAACAACGGATTACACGCTGTCGTTTTATCTGGCCGCGTTGGATCGAAGATACGACAAAACCAATAATATTGTGCAGGCTGACGAACTTTACCGGATCTATATCCCGATCCTGTTGA
This sequence comes from uncultured Hyphomicrobiaceae bacterium, assembly GCA_905480435.1. Classification (GTDB taxonomy): domain Bacteria; phylum Pseudomonadota; class Alphaproteobacteria; order Rhizobiales; family Hyphomicrobiaceae; genus CAJQQK01. The sequence continues at coordinate 4,654 of CAJQQK010000249.1, forward strand.
AGACGCTCTGGCTCTCTGCGTTGATTACGTTCCTCTGTTTTATGCTGGCGTATCCCGTCGCCTATCTGTTGTCGACGCTGCCCCTTCGCACGTCGAACCTATTGATGATCCTGGTGTTGCTGCCGTTTTGGACATCGCTGCTGGTGCGGACGACGGCATGGATTGCGATGCTGCAGACGCAAGGCGTGCTGAATGATGTGTTCGTGTCGTTACGACTGATTGGCAACGAAGATCGTATCCAGTTGATCTACAACCAGACCGGCACCATCATTGCCATGGTCCACATTCTGCTACCGTTTATGATTTTACCGCTCTATTCGGTGATGAAGACAATCCCACCAAGCTATATGCGGGCTGCCCGCTCCATGGGCGCAAGCCAGACGTATGCTTTCATACGCATCTATTTCCCGCAAACGCTGCCGGGGATCGCGGCTGGCACGTTGCTCGTGTTTATTCTGGCGATTGGCTACTACATCACGCCAGCTCTGGTCGGCGGCAATGATGGCCTGCTGATATCGAACCTCATCGCGGATCACATCAAGAGCACCCTGAATTGGAGCCTTGGCGCAGCGCTCGGGTCGATCCTGCTGGTTATCGTTTTGATGCTGTACTGGCTCTACAATCGCCTTGTTGGCATTGACAATCTCAAGTTTGGTTAGGGTGGGGTAACGCGCGCAATGAAGCTTTCCAGCCGAATGAAGTCACCTGCTTTCGCAGCACTGTGCGTGGCATCAGTGGCGTTTGGATTCTTCACGGGGTCCGTGCTCGGCACCATCGGCTTCTTTTTGGCTTTCGGCGCACCGTATTTCCTGATGACGGAATTACCGCCTTACGCGAGCATTGCCGAACGCATCGGTCAGTACGTGTTTCTGATGATCTGTACAATGATCTTCTTGTTCTTGATTACGCCAATCCTTGTGATCATGCCGTTGTCGTTCAATGCAGAACCGTATTTCACGTTCACGGATGGCATGCTGTCGTTTGATTCGTCAGCATATTCGTTGCGCTGGTATCAAGACATCTTCAACTTCGGGATGACGGATCCGGACGGGACTGGTTCTGCTTGGTGGCAGGACATGTGGAACAACTCCGTGTGGATCGGTGCATTCCGGAACTCGTTCTTCATCGCTATCATGGCAACGCTGCTTGCAACGGGCTTCGGAACGTTAGCGGCACTTGGGCTGTCGCGCTCGGAGATGCCATTTCGGACGCTGATTACGAGCTTGCTGATCTCGCCGATGATCGTGCCACTGGTGATCACCGCGACGGGCATGTTCTTCTTCTATGCCAAGAAAGACTTCTTTCCGTTCTTCCCCGACGGGCTGGTCAATACCTATGTGGGTTTAATCCTGGCGCACGCAACGCTTGGCATACCGTTCGTCATCATCACGGTGACGGCTACGTTAACGGGGTTTGATCAGTCGCTGATCCGGGCATCGCAGGGCCTTGGCGCAAACGGCTGGACGACTTTCCGCAAAGTCATCATGCCGCTCATTCTGCCAGGTATGATCTCAGGCGCTCTGTTTGCATTCATTACTTCTCTCGATGAGGTTGTGGCGGTGATCTTTCTTGCTGATGTTGATCAGCGCACGATCCCACGACAGATGTTCTCAGGTATTCGCGAGCAAATCAGCCCGACCATTCTCGCGGTTGCGACCGTGCTCGTTCTTTTCTCTATCGTCCTGCTCTCTACTGTTGAACTGCTGCGCCGCCGCACGGAACGACTGCGCGGCCTGAGCCCGGGCTAGAGCATCGAGCCTCTTGACGGCATCATCAATCTAGTTTGCTAAGGGCGTTTCTCTCATGTCGAAACACGGCTACGAAGGCGGACGTCTGAACCTGCCGTTCGTTGGTATCTGCACGTTTGGGAAATGGCCGTACGAACCTGACTGGGATGCCATTGATGCCGATGTTGCAGTGCTTGGTGCGCCATTTGATTTCGGCACGCAATGGCGGTCCGGCGCGCGGCAGGGCCCGCGTGGTGTCCGGGAAGCATCAACGCTGTTTTCGTTCGGCCATGTCGGTGCGTATGATCACGAAGACGACATCACCTATATGCCTGAAGGCCAGTTCAAGCTCGTCGACATTGGCGATGCTGACATCGTGCACACCGATACGATCCAGAGCCACGCCAATATTGAGGCTGGCGTCCGAGCGATTTTGAAAGCTGGCGCGATACCGGTCGTGATCGGTGGCGATCATTCGATCAACATCCCTTGCATCAATGCGTTCGAAGGCCAGGATGATATTCATGTCGTCCAGATTGACGCGCATCTCGACTTTGTCGACGAACGCCATGGTGTGCGCTATGGTCATGGCAACCCGATGCGCCGTGCGGCCGAAAAGCCGTATGTCACGGGCCTCAACCAGATCGGTATTCGCAACGTGTCATCGACGGCACGTGAAGGCTACGAGGATGCCCGCAATATGGGCTCCGATATTATGTCCGTGCGCCAATTTCGGAAGCTTGGCGTTGACGGCGTCCTAGCACGTATCCCAGCCGCAAAACGCTACTATCTGACGATCGACATTGATGCGTTTGATCCGTCCATCGCGCCTGGCACTGGCACGCCGAGCCACGGCGGCTTCCTCTATTACGAAGTGCTCGAATTGATCGATGGCCTCGCCCGGCGCGGCGGCGTTGTCGGTATGGACCTTGTCGAAGTAGCGCCCGATTATGACCACTCAGGCTCGACCACGACGCTAGCAGCGCAGCTGCTAATGAACGCGATTGGCCGTATTCTGCATTGGCGCGGTCAGTCGTGAGGCCGGTGACGTATCAGCCTCAATCTTCGCGGTAAGTATGACGGTTGCCGTTGACGTCTGTGACCAAGAAGCCGTCGGCCGCCTGCTCTGTGTAGCACGGGCCGACAGGCACTTTGCCGTGACCACCCGGAATATCAAGCACAAGCGTTGGCTGGCACAACCCAGAGACGTTGCCGCGAAGTTGCTGCATGATTTTCTGGCCGGCTGCGACGCCGGTTCGGAAATGCGAGGTACCCCTCGCCTTATCGCCAACGTGCAGGTAGTAAGGCCGGATGCGTATCTCGATCAGGCGGCGAAAGAGCCGCTCCAACACATCGGCGCGATCGTTGATATTTTTCAGAAGAACAGTTTGGCCCAGCAATGGAATGCCGGCATCAGCCAGACGGGCGCAGGCGGCTGTTACATCGGCTGTCAGCTCGTCGGGATGATTGACGTGGATGGCAACATACGTCGGCGTCAGAATTCGCAGTGCCTCGATCAACTCAGTGGTAATGCGCTCAGGTGCAGCAGCCGGCACGCGGGTGTGAAGGCGCAGCACCTTGACGTGCTTCATCTCGGCGAGTGTTGTCGCGATATACGCTAACTTCTTCGGCGGCATCATCAACGGATCGCCGCCGCTCAGGATCACTTCCCAGACGGCGTCGTGTTTGCCGATGTAATCCAGCGCGGCGTGAAGTTCTTCTGCATTGAGTGACTTAGCACTGGGCCCGACCTGCTCGCGCCTGAAACAGAAGCGGCAATAGACGGCGCAGGTCTGTATGGCGTTTAAAAGGACCCGATCCGGATAGCGATGAATGATGCCTTTCACCGGTGTGTAGGCAAGGTCACCGATCGGGTCGTCCAGCTCGTCTGGTGTGATCGTGTTCTCCGCAGCCGATGGTACATACTGCCGGGCAACTCCCCCCTCCGAATCACGTGTCGCGATCGTCTCCAGTACGCTCGGTGTAATCGCGATGGCAAACTGTTGTGCGACGCGCTCAATGTCTGACCGTTGATCAGGCGCGATAAGGCCCTGTTCGACGAGTTCGCTCGTCGTGCGCGTCGTGCGATGCTTGGTTAAGTCGTCGTCGCGTGCCACGTTGGATGCCTCATGTCGCCCTGGATCGTTGGGTGTTCGGCATAAATTAGCACATCCGTGGCACTAACGACTATTGTGACAGCAAGCGTGGCATCGTCGCGATCGGGACCGTGATTGCCGATGGTCCCTAATAACTGGATAGTGGATCTGCGTGATCACCCAGATATTGGATAACCAGCATGTCGGAACTTCATGATCTCACTCTTGCCCAGGCAGCCGGACAGATCGCCAAGCGCGAGCTCTCTCCAACAGAATACACCGACGCTCTGATCGCTCGCAGTGAGGCTCTGCAGCCGCAGCTCAACACGTTCATCACGCAGACATTCGAGCAGGCTCGCAAGTCTGCCAAAAAAGCCACCGAGCAGATCGCGAACGGCAATTATCACGGGCCCCTGCATGGCGTGCCTTTCGCCGTTAAGGATATCTACGACACAGCTGGCGTGCTGACGAGCGGCCACTCCCGTACCTGTATCGATCGCGTTCCGGACAAGGATGCGACCTGTGTCACTCGTCTACACGATGCTGGAGCGATCCTCACAGGCAAGCTTGCAACGCATGAGTTTGCCCATGGTGGTCCGTCGTTTGACTTGCCTTGGCCGCCAGCTCGCAACCCTTGGAATACGGCGCATTTTACCGGCGGTTCATCGTCGGGCTCGGGCGCTGCCGCAGCAGCCGGCCTGGCGCCGATCACGCTTGGCTCGGACACGGGAGGCTCGATCCGCTCGCCAGCGGGGCTCTGTGGCGTCGCCGGTATGAAACCAACATATGGCCTTGTCAGTCGAGCCGGCGTTTTACCGAACTCGTTCACCTATGACCATTGCGGTCCGCTCGCCCGCACCGCGGAAGATTGCGCCTTGATCCTGAACGCGATCGCCGGGCACGATCCGACTGACCCAGCTTCTTCACCGGCACCCGTCGGGGATCTTACCGCGGGCATCGCAGACGGTATCAAAGGTCTGCGCATTGGCGTCATTCGCCATTTCTGGGAAACCGATATGCGCACGCATCCCGATCTCGGTCCAGCCATGGAAAACGCCATCGCTGTCTTCAAACATCTTGGAGCGATCGTCGATGAAATAGATCTGCGCCCAATGCAGCATTATCTCGACGTCAAGATTGTCACCGCCGAAAGCGAATTGTTTTCAATCCACCTTAAAGAGCTTCGTGCGCGCCCTGAGGCGTTTGGTCAGGATTTCCGCGGGCGCGCGCTGGCAGCCTGCCTGTTCACATCCGAAGACTACGTACGCGCGAGCCGCTGCCGCCGGTTCATTACTTCAGAAATGGACAATATCTACCGGCGCTACGATCTGATGTTGACCGCTAATACATCGGCCGCACCGCGCATTGACAAGCATGACATCCTATCGTTCTGGACATCAGCCAGCCTGACGACACCGTTTGACGTGACCGGCGGCCCGGCGCTCGCGCTGCCATGTGGGTTCACAGCCGATGGTTTGCCGCTATCGCTGCAAGTCGTCGGTCGCCCGTTCGATGACGCGACGGTGCTGCGCGCAGGTCATGCGTTCGAAAAGGAAACCGGTTTCTGGACTGCGCGGCCAGACCTGACGATCGGGGATCTACCGGCAGCCGTTGACCCGCAGATGTGGGTGCCCGATACCTCCGCTGTCGATCCAGGTATTCGTGCGCATGTGGAGAGCGCTGCCAAGATTGCCGGGCTCAACCTGCCACCCGAGATCATGGAAGAACTCGTCGCAGTCGCGCCGCACGCACTCGCCATGGCCGGCAGGCTACCCCGAGATCATGTCCAATACGATGAAGTTTCGTCGGTATTTATGCCGTCAGGGCGGTGAGACAAAACCGTGAGCACGCGACGACTGCTATCAGGGTATGTTGTGCTGAGCGTTGCTAGGCCGGCGTTTGAGGGAAATGATCTGGAGCCGTCATTTCGTGTTCGTCAAGTTGGCTCACTTGTCGTAGCTTCTGATGGTATTGAAACAAACAAATTCATCCAGGACTACAGATGACGATTGCTGCCTATATCGATCCCGTCACGCAGGCGAAATACCCACTCAATCCTCCGATCTGGCGATCGCCAACGGGCGGCCCTTTGATGCTTACAGAGCTGCCAGGTATTCGACAGCATGAGATCGACAAAAGCACGCGTTCGCTTTGGCGTTACCGCGCCTCCTTACCGATGGAAATTGAAAGTCCAATCACAATGGGGGAAGGATGCACCCCGCTACATCACACAAATTTTCGGGGGGCGAAATGTAGCTTCAAGCTTGAATGGTTCTCCCCGACTGGATCGTTCAAAGATCGTGGCGCGTCAGTAATGCTGTCCTGCCTGAGGCAACAGGGTATTGATACCATTCTGGAAGACAGCTCAGGCAATGGAGGAGCTGCAATTTCTGGATATGGTGCGGCTGCAGGAATGAAGGTCAAAGTGCTGGTCCCGGAATCTACATCACCCGCAAAGGTGGCCCAAGCACGTGCTTACGGTGCGGAGATTATTCTGGTGCCAGGACCGAGGGAAGCCACAGAAGCCGCTGCCATGGAATTAGCTTCCGAGACATTTTATGCCAGTCACAACTGGCACCCATTCTTTTTGCAAGGGACTAAAACGCTAGGATATGAAATTTGGGAAGATCTCGGTTTTGATGCCCCAGACAATATCATTATCCCGGCGTCTGCGGGCAGTAATCTTCTCGGGTGTTACATTGCGTTCAAGGAATTGATTGCATCAAACGAAACACAGAGATTGCCAAGACTGTTCGTTTCTCAACCGGCCAATTGCGCACCGTTGCATGCAAGTTTTCAAGCTGGAACAGACGATTTCCTTGACACGAACTTCAAGCCAACAATCGCCGAAGGAACAGCGATAAAGCGACCAATCCGTTTAAAAGAAATGCTCGTTGCTCTTCGGGAGAGCAATGGTGGAACAGTCGCAGTGGAAGAAGATGAAATCATCAACGCTAGTCGTGAACTCGCTGCTGGCGGCCTCTATGTTGAACCAACCTGTGCTCACGCTGCGGCGGGCTTCCATCAACTGGTCTCAAGTGGTCAAATTGATGCGGCTGACAATACAGTCATCGTTTTGACCGGTACCGGTTTGAAGACCACATCGTTTTATGCGGGGCAGTTCTCATAGAGAGTGTTTTGGCCCATATCGGCGAGCAATTGCTTCTGGTCAATCTTCCACAGCTGAAGGCTTAGCCGCCATTTTCTCCTTGGAAATGCCGGTCGGCATGAGCCCGCCTCCACCCTTCCAACCTCAATCCTCGTAATGCGGAGCTGAGGCAAACTTGCCGCCATGGAGCGCGACGAAGGCGTCGTTCGGATCAGGCTCGGGAGAGGCTGCTTCCATCTCGGCGCGAAAAACTTCGGCATTGTCTTTCGGACGGAAGCCGATGTGGGCTGCCATGTGGTTGTCCCACAGCTTCGCGTCGTTGTCTGAGACACCGTAGATAACAGTGTGGGCAACACGTGGTGCGATCAGGCAGCGCTCGACCAAGTGCGTGAGGTCGGGATAGCTGAGCCAAGTCGTCAGCATGCGCCGGTCGAGTGGTTTCGGGAAGCAGGAGCCGATCCGGATCGACACCGTTTCCAAGCCATACTTGTCCCAATAGTATTGCGCGAGCCCTTCACCGAAGACTTTGGTGACGCCGTAGTTGGTGTCGGGCCGTGGGTAGACGGAGGCGTCGATCACCTGTTCGCGCGGATAAAACCCAATGGCGTGGTTCGAGCTGCCCCAGAGGACGCGTTTGACACCGTTTTTCCGGCACCCCTCGTACATGTTGTAAAAGCCGATGATGTTGGCGTTGAGCACTGTTTCCCAGGTGTGTTCGTTAGCCTGACCACCAAGGTGGATGACCATATCGACATCCTTCGTGATGCCCATCATCAGGTCGGCGTCGGCAACGTCGCCTTGGAAAATCTCCTCGTTCGGCGCAGCTTCGCCCATATCGTTGATGTCAGAGAGGCGCAGGTGCGTGGCCAGAGGCGCAAGCTCTTTGCGCAGATGTCCACCAAGATTACCGGCGGCTCCGGTGATCAGAAGCCGGTTGAAACGTGCCATGGCGATATCCTCTCTCAGTTCGGCTCTCATCGTAGCCTTGTTTGATTGGGTTGCAATGAGTGTTGGCTGACTGCGTCACATTTGGCAATGTGGTGCGTGGAGCAGTTCACAAAAGGGGTGGATATGGTTGATTCCGGTGAAACAACAAATAAACCGATCTGGCAGTGGAATGCCTGTACATTGGCCGCCGCTATCCGCAATCGCAAGATTAGCTGTGTTGAAGCCACGACAGCAGTTGTCGAGCGGGTGCGTGCAACGAATGGCGCCATTAACGCGATTGTCGATGACCTGAGCGCTGATGCAATGCGGCAGGCCGAGGCGCATGATAAGTCTCTGGCAAGCGGCCATCGGGTCGGGCCACTGCATGGGGTGCCGGTTACAATCAAGGTCAATGTTGATCAACAGGGGCGCACTACAACAAACGGCGTCGTTGCGTTCAAGGATGTCATTGCACCTGATGATGCGCCGATCGTTCGCAACCTGCAGGATGCAGGCGCGATCGTTATCGGGCGCACGAATACACCGGAGTTTTCGTTTCGCGCGACAACCGACAACGAGCTTTACGGCCGCACGATGAGCCCTTGGAACGACATCGCGTCGGCTGGCGGATCATCCGGGGGCGCGGCTGCCGCAGCGTTGATGGGCTACGGTCCGATCCATCACGGCAATGACATCGGCGGCTCGCTGCGCTTTCCCGCGAACGCTTGCGGAGCGGCGACCGTGAAGCCGGGCTTCGGCCGCGTGCCGGCATACAATCCGTCTCAAACCGCTGAGCGGGGACTGATGGCACAGCTGATGTCCGTGCAGGGCGTGATCTGTCGTGAAGTGCGCGACGTTCGCCTCGCCATGCAGTCGATCATTGCACCTGATCCGCGAGATCCCTGGCATGTGCCGGTGCCATTTGACGGCCAGCCTCTGGCACCCGCCCAGACCAAAGTCGCCTTCACGAAAAACGCCTTTGAGTTTGAATTGCACCCGGCTGTTTCCGCAGCGCTCGATACAGCGCGCGATGCATTGAGTGATGCTGGTTACGAGGTCGTCGAAATTGAACCGCCTCTTCTACGCGAGGCCGCTGAGGTTGGTTATCGCTGTCTGTTCGGCGAGATGAAACTGTTGATGGACGCAGACATCAGGCGACTGGGCTCGGATACACTCAATCGCATTTTTGACCAGTACTACGACCACTTTCCGCCGTTTGAGGGAGAAGAGCTGCTCAAAGCGATGGCGGATCGGACGCGCTTCGCCCGCGCGTGGTCTCTGTTCCTCGACGAATATCCACTGGTGCTGACACTGTTCCTGTTCGATCCAACGTTCGATCACGACGCGGATGTGCCCGGTGGCAGCACCAAGTTCGAATCTGTTCTGGGTAGCGCCTTCTACAGCTTCGCGTTCAACTACATGGGCTTGCCGGCAGGCCTCGTGCCAGCGAGCTACAACGATGGTCTGCCGATCGGCGTGCAGATCGTCGGTCGCCGTTTCCGTGAGGACTTGATCCTCGATGCGCTCGAAGCGGTTGAAACACGCGTCGGTGTCATGGCCGAGCGTCTGTGGGCGCGGGAGTGAGCACTACTTGATGAGTTGATACAACTTATTGAATGAGTTCGTGTAGCTTGTGTGGTGGTGCTCTGGTGAGCGCAGCTCAGGGATACGGGGCGATCAGCGTCCGCGTCCTGTATTAGAATTTTAAAGCGGTCGATGACCGCCCCGTGCAGGATTTTCCGCAGAACCGCCCAGCATTAAAGTACGGCTGCCTGGGATTTTCACCCAGGTGCGAGCGGGGGGCGTTGCTGTTAACGCGGACGTGCGTCGCCCGCGCGCAACCTGCATTCCGCCCCCTCTATCGGTCGCCACCGGTCAGCGGCCCCTGAATGGGCGGGATGAGATGAGTATGCCGGAGGATTTGATGACGGGGAGTTCATCGAGGTATGGTTAGCAGGAGATCTTCTCGTGTTCTGGTGCCGTCTACGCCGTCCAAGCTTCGTCGATGTAGGAGGCGCCGGCGGCTTGGCTAATTCGTATATGCGTCTTCAAGCCGGTCGCATTTAACGACACCTTCGTCTCTGTTTTGACGTCAACCGCGTCCGGGGCTGGCCCGTCAGCGAGTGCCTCTCGCAACACTCGGCCATCAAAGTGAGGGCTAAGCGGCATGCTAAGGAGCTCTAGGATCGTTGGTGTGATGTCGGTATTTCCGCAGGGGACATCGTTGCTGACGCCCGCCTTGAAGGCCCCGCCGCCAAGCGCGATGAAGTTGTGCAGTTCATCTCGGCTCAGCCCGCCGTGTGAACCGCCGCCTGCCGGATAGGGCGCGTCATGCACGGTGGTCTGGCTGACAGCTGCGCCATCTGCCTTCATGACCAGAGCGATCTCTGGTGCACGCCGGTGATTGAGAAAGACGTCACTGAGTCGCAATGTGCCAGCTAAGCCATTGCGCGTGAAAATTGGGCCGCACCAGCTTTGGCCGAGCAACCAGTTGACCAGCCGTGCGGTGATTTCGGCATCCTGGTTGCGGACCCAGATGCCGCCTGCATTAGAGCCCGCAAACATACACTCCGTCTCACCGTCAAACACGTCGCCTGCCTTGAAGCCAGCCGCCTGTAATTTCTCCGTAATGCCGATCGGCTTACCAGCAAGTGTGATTTGGCCGTGATCTGACATCGCAATGATCTGCATATCGCCGCGCTCGATTTCATCGTGATGCCGCGCCAGGATCCGCGCAAATTCGGCGTCGGTATGTCGGATCGTCTCAAGTGATCCTTCTGAGCCAATTCCGAGATAGTGGAAACTTTCGTCTGGCTCGCACAGCCACAGCAGCATTACATCAGGTGAAACCTCCGGCTCGACATAGTCGAGATAGACATCGACAGCGCGCGTAATCCAGTCTTTGGCCGGGAGTTCATATTTGGGCAGTGGCCCGAAACGTTCTTCGATTTCCTTTTCAACGCCCGCCGGACATGAAGCATCGGGACGCCGCATCGAGTAGCGGAATGTGCCATCTGCGACGGCGCTATGATTGATCAGCCGTCCTCCGCCCTGTGTGCCGGCACTCAAACTGGCGTAGACTTTTCCAGCGTCAGTTAGATATTGCCCAAGTGTTTTGACGTCCAAGAGTTTGCCGCCAACGCGCTCGAACGCCTGCTCCAGCTGGATATCATCGCCGGTATTGAGAACGCGGTCGGGCGAGGCGTCAGATGCCACGAACTTGTTCCCGACCAGGCCGTGCTGATAGGCCATACAGCCGGATGTAACCGTCGACTGATTGACCCGCGTCTCCGTGAAGAACGTCGAATGGCTGTTCGTGCACATCACGCCGCGGCTGGCAAAGCCATGCAACGCAGGCATCAATGCGGATGTCACGAATTCCGGCTTCATGGCATCGAAAACCACGACAAGAACGCGCTTGGTGCGGGCCTCAGTCATTGCAGTCATGCACTCTGACAGCGGTTAAGCGCGACATCAAACACGTCGAAATTACGAAGTTCCTGCCCGCTGTCGACTGTGATGTGTCGATTGGCGATCATCGGCACAGTTTGCTCGGTGATGCCACCATGAGAGCGCAATGGTTCGGTCAGGCCGGAAAGGTCATGCCGATCGGCACTAGTGCCAAGCACCTTGTGTTGGCCAGAGACAACAACAAGATCGCCGATCCGGTCTGTCGGCAATTCGAAGCGTTCGGCGGCATCGGCTTTGTTCATCGCCTCGTCAATGCCGTCGATCGCACGCAGCTTGCCGATCAGCTCATCAGCATTGGCATCGTTTGGCAGGTACACCGTCGCAAACGAGCCAAGCGCGCCGTGATGCACGACATATGGATCGGTAATCGGTAGGATAACGCGCGCGCCGCCTTCTGCTTGTGGTTTGCCAAGCCATTCGTCGAATAGGGATTGGAGATAGATGACATCTGGCTCACCGTTGCTGAGGTGCTTGTCGTTCATGCCGTGATCTGCGGTGATAACGAGTGTTGCGCCGGCGGCATCGAGCTCGCCGATGTAACGGTCAATCGTTGCATAGAATGTATTGGCGATTTCGGAGCCAGGGGCTGCTTTGTGCTGGATGTAGTCTGTCGTCGAGAGGTACATCAGATCAGGCTTGAACGTTTCGAGCAGTTTGACGCCGGCGGCAAATACAAACTCCGATAGCTCGCCCGAGTAAACTTCCGGCAAGGGCATGCCAACCAGACCAAGCGCATCGTCGATGCCGTTCTGGACTGTGCTGACCTGATCTGCTTTCTCGGAAGAAAATCCGACGGCGCGGCCAGGGCCGAATTCAATGCCCTTTGTCAGCAGCGCGCGAAGCTTATCCTTTGCTGTGATGACCGCGACCCGGGCACCGGCGTCGTGGAACGCATGCATAATCGTCGGCGCACGCAGAAAGCGCGCATCGTTCATCATCACTTCTTCGCCCGTTTCAGGATCATAGAAGTAATTGCCGGCAATGCCGTGGACCGCAGGCGGCCGGCCCGTGATGATCGACATGTTGTTCGGGTTCGTGAAACTCGGCACCACCGATTTTGCCAACAGGTTGGAGCCTGTTTCCATCAACCGCTTGCAGTTCGGCGCCAGTCCGGCTTCGATTGCAGCCTCTATGTAACCCGGCTCAGAGCCGTCCATGCAGACAACGACGGTTGGTTGACTGGGGAAGCGGTAGTCGCGCCCGTTGCAGGAAACTGTGGTGGGTAGGGAATTGGATGACATCAGGTTTCCTTCACGGCGATGTGGTTTTCGAGCAGTCAGTTAGAGCATTGCAAGCACTCGCAACCTCATCAGCGCAACCCTGAACTCCCGAACGACGGGCCGTTAGGTTTTGCATCGGAGGTTGCGACTGCTCAGCTTTTAGCCCGGATTATTCGTCAGAACAATCGTGCCAGCAGCGCCGAACATCGAGCCCACGCCGTGGACAACCGAAATCTCGGCGCCTTCGACCTGCGCGTCAGAGACGCCACGCATTTGTCGCATGCCTTCTTGCAGTGCATACATGCCGTACATGCCCGAGTGCATGTAGGAAAGGCCACCACCATTGGTATTGAGCGGTAGCTGGCCGCCGGGCCGCGTGTTGCCATCGGCGATGAACGCACCGCCCTCGCCAGGTTTGACGAAGCCAAGATCTTCGAGACCATAGATCGGCAAATGCGCAAACGCATCGTAGATCATCAGGTGATCGACATCGCTGTGCGAGATGCCGGCCTCCTCGAACGCGGACTTGCCTGAAACGCGGAAGGCGCGCGATGACGTAAAATCTTCCATCTGGCTGATCAATGGTGTTTCCGCGCTTTCGCCTGTGCCACGCACATAAACCGGCTTGGTCGGGAAATCCTTGGCGCGTTCCGCCGAGGTCATGATCAACGCGCCGCCGCCGTCAGTGACAAGGCAGCACATCAGTAGACGGAACGGGTAGCAGATCATCTTGGATGACAGCACATCGTCGACCGTGATTGGATCGCGGAACGAAGCGCGCGATTGTTTCGCAGCCCACTCGCGCTGCACGACGGCAACTGACGCAAGCTGTTCCTCGGTGAGGCCGTACTCTTTCATGTAACGCATGACGGGGATCGTGAACCGCGTTGGCGGGAACGTGACACCGTAAGGTTGTTCGAACTGCGTCTGGAACAAAGACGGGAAAATTGCCCGGTTGAGCTGGCCGATCCGGTTACGCCCGCTTTCACCGTGTGTGATCAGGACGGTTTCGCACAGGCCTGAGTTGATCGCAGCCGCCGCATGGCGGACATGCAGCATGAACGAACAGCCGCCAACAGATGTGTTATCGACCCATTTCGGCGTAATACCAAGATAATGTACGACCTCAGTCACATCATGGCCGGCGGTTGCAACACCGTCGATATCCTTGATTGTGAGTCCGCATTCGGCGAGTGCATTGAGAGCCGCGTCGGCGTGCAGGCCGATCTGGCTGAGGTTTGGGATCTTACCCAGGTCGGTTGTTTCGGCGGCGCCGACAATCGCAACAGAATTCCGTTTCATTATGTCGAACTCCTATTTCGCCGGCTTGAACTGAGGCAGTGAGATGTCATCGGTGAGCTTCTCGAAAGTCACTTCAAGCGGCATATCGAGTTCCAATTTGGCCGGATCAGGCTCAACCTCAAGAAGGTTGGTCATCAGGCGCACGCCTTCTTCCAGCTCGACGATGGCAACCGTGAACGGCGGCGTGAACCCAGGCGATGGCAGATGGTTGATGATGTAGCTGTAGAGCTTACCTTTGCCGGAAGCTTTGACGACTTTGACATCGCGTGAGCCGCATTTCGGGCAGAATGGTCGCGGCGGAAAATAGTTCTGCTCGCAAGTGTTACATGCCTGGATGCGCAACTCGCCTTGCTTGGTGCCATCCCAGTAGTGTTGCGACTCCGGTGTCGGTGTTGGAATTGCGCGTTCAGCCATATCGTGGTTCCGTTCGTTTGTGTTGCGTCGACTAGGTGTAGTTTAGCGTCGTTGTGTTTGTGGGGTAAGGCATTGCCGATTGTCTGCCTTACCCAATTGTCACTTTGCCGTTGTTCAGGACGACGATGTCGCGTTCGACGACGCGGGCGCGGAAAGAAATCGTGTCGCCATCCTCCCAGATTTCTGTGCGGATCGTTTCGCCGGGGTAAACTGGAGCGGAAAACCGCAGGTCGAGCGATTTCATTTTCGTCGAGTCGTAATTGCATACATCCTGCAGGATGGCGCGGCCAGCAACACCGAGGGTGCACAAGCCATGCAGGATGGGGCGATCGAAGCCGGCGGATTTCGCAACAACTGGGCTTGCATGCAGCGGGTTGTGGTCGCCTGACAAACGGTAAATGAGCGCTGACTGCGGCAGCATTGGAATGTCAACTTGGCGGTCGGGATCGCGCTCCGGCAGGGCATGCACGCCTTTGACCGGCCCGGACGGGCCGCCAAAGCCGCCATCGCCACGGGCAAATGTTGTTGAAGTCGTTGTTGCCAGGAGATCACCGGTTGCTTTGTCGTGCAGCGTCTTCTCGGAATATATGAGCGCGCCTTTGCCTTCACCCTTGTCGATGATGTCTACGACCCGGGTCTGGCCGATCACGGTCGCAGTCGGCGGCAAAGGCTTGTGCCAGACAATGCCTTGCTCGCCATGCAATACCTTTACCCAATCGACGCCACTATCAGCTTCGCGCACCCAAAAACCCGGCCCGGCCAAGACAACCGCGAGGGATGGAACAGCGCTAAAACCTTCTTCCTCGAAGGTGAAATGCAATTGCTGCTCATCGAATGGATCGGCGCCAAACCCAAGGCCGAGCGCATAAAGGATCGCTTGATCCGTTGTATACGTCTGTTCGATAGGTTCGAACGGTCGGTTCTTCAGTTTCTCATAGTCGATCGGCATGAGGTGCTGCCTCTGTGTTGGTGCGAGCGGGCGCTGATATTAAAGCCAAGAGTAGCAGGTGTTCGGTCTGTTGCCTGATGATCAAGTTTGCCGAATAGATCGGGCAATCAAACAGGTTCGTGATTGTGTTAGGAGAGCGGCCATTACAGGCGCGGTGTGTATTGCACGCAAGAACAATAAGCGAATAATTGAGCAGCCAACGAATTCACATGGCCGAAGGCGCTCTATCACGTGTGAAATTTCGTACTGCGAAAGGTGAGGAGATCCCATGCTGCCGAGACCGATGTTTACCGACGAACACGAACTATTCCGCGAACAGGTGCGCCGCTTCGCCGAGAAAGAGATCGTGCCCCACCACGCGCAGTGGGAGAAGGACGGCATGGTCAGCCGGGAAGTCTGGGCTGCCGCGGGCGCAGCCGGTCTGCTGTGTTGCACGATACCGGAAGAATACGGCGGCGCCGGCGGTGACTTTCTGCATGCAACGATCGTTATCGAAGAGCTCGCCAAAGTCGGCGCATCCGGGCCTGCGTTTCATCTCCACTCTGACATTGTCGCGCCATATATTGTCACTTACGGCAACGAAGATCAGAAGAAGGAATGGTTGCCGAAGTTGGTGAGCGGCGAAACGATCGCAGCGGTAGCAATGAGCGAACCGGGTGCCGGCTCCGACCTGCAGAACATCCAGACCCGCGCCGTGCGTGATGGCAATCATTTCGTGATCAACGGCCAAAAAGTGTTCATCTCCAACGGTCAGATTGCTGATCTCGTGGTCCTTGCCTGCAAGACCGATCCGAAAGAGGGCGCCAAGGGTGTCAGCCTCATACTGGTTGAGGGCGATCGCGAAGGTTTTCGTCGTGGCCGCAACCTTGAGAAGGTTGGCTACAAGGCGCAGGACACATCCGAGCTGTTTTTTGAAGACGTGCGCGTGCCCATAACCAATATTCTTGGCGCCGAGGGCCGAGGGTTCGCACAGTTGATGACCGAACTCGCACAAGAGCGCTTGGTTGTGGCGCTACGATCAACGCAGATCATCGAGACGGCTTTGCAATGGACGATTGACTATACGCGTGAGCGCAAGGCGTTTGGCCGCCCGATTGCTGAGTTTCAGAACACACGCTTCAAGCTCGCGGAGATCAAAACCAAGGCGTTGGTAACGCGCGCATTTATCGATCAGTGTCTCATGATGCACATGAAGGGTGAGCTCGACAGCAATACGGCGGCGGCGGCAAAACTGCATGCAACAGACACGCTATGCGCCGTGCTCGATGAATGCGTCCAGCTCCATGGCGGCTACGGCTATATGTGGGAATATCCGATCGCGCGCGCCTGGGCCGATGCCCGCATGACCCGCATTGCGGGGGGCACCAGTGAGATCATGAAGGAAATCATCAGCCGGGCGCTGTAGCGCTCGCAGGCAGCGCCCAACAATCCGACGGGTTGCCTGCGAACAGATCCTCAACGTCGATGGGCTTCGCCAGCAGGCCTTGCTCGTCGAGGTAACGGATGAATGTCGCGAGAACTTGCCGGTTGGGTTCAATGCCATAAGGCCAGTAGTCGTCGCCCATCAGTGTGCGTGTCTGCTCGGCGGCTGCGACCTGCCAGGGCAGCATCACATAGGGCGCATCGGCATCAGTAAGGGTGCTGAGCGCCATGCGCCTTGCGTCATCGAACAAGTGGAACAGAGGCGCGAGCAGTTCCGGTTCGGCGGCCAACAACTCACGTCGCACCACAGCTAGATGCATGATGGGGAATATGCCGGTCTCAGCGAAATATGCTTCCTCAACCTGACGGCTATCGCTGAACAGTCGTCTCACCCTGTCATCGCCATGCCGAAATGCATCGGGCACTTGCGGCGCCATGATCGCATCAATCTTGTTGGCCAGAAGCATGTCGCTGAGCGTCGCGGTATCATCGATTGCTTCGACGCGCACATCTGATGGCAAATCAAGTTTGATCCGTTCCTTGCGCCCGGTTTTGTTGACGCCTCCGGTGACCCAGCTGATCTGAGCCGGTTTGACACCGTAGAATTCCTGCAGGATACCGCGCAGCCAGACTGCCGCCGTCATTTGATATTCCGGGATACCAACGCGGCGGCCGGCTAAATCTTGCGGCGTCATTATACCGGATGTGCTCGATACAAATATCGAGCCGTGCCGGAACATGCGCGAGGTGAACACCGGCAGCCCAACGAATGGGTTTTCGCCGCGTGATTTCAGGATGGCGTGGGCTGCAAGCGACATCTCAGTGACGTCGAACGCGCCCTCGTGCAGTGCCCGCCAAAACAAGGCGCTCGGTGTAGCGCTTTCGAACTGGAGCTCGATCGACGGTGCTGTGACTTGCCCGGTCAATATTGGCAGCATTCGATCATTGATCGACATGCCAACTTTTAAGCGGCGCGGTTTGCCGCCAGATCTATGTTCTGCGGCTTCATTCACGAGTACAGCATCACTCGGTAACTTGCTCGACAAGCCATCCGGTCATGACGGCGGCAGCCTCGATGAAGTCATCGATCTCCATTGCCTCGTACGGATTGTGACTTCCGTGTTCGTTGCGCACGAACAGCATCGCACTTGGTACGCCGGCAACCGTGAATGTTGCCGTGTCATGCGATGCGGGACTGGCAAGCGGTTGGCTCGGAATGGAAAGGCGCTCGGCGGATGCCGTCAGACCAGCGAACACGCCCGGATCAGATGGTGCGACGTCAGCTGAGGCGCGTTGCCCGAGATCAAACTCAACACCGCGCGCAGTCTCGATCCGTCGAACAAGCTCGAACAGTGCCTGCTCCAGTTCATCGAGATGCGCGGCATCGTAGGCACGAACATCCAGACTGGCGGTCATCTCACCTGGTACAATTGTCAGCGCGTGGACGTCTGTATTGGTGTGGAAGCGCCCGATCGTAAACGCCATTGGTCGACCGGCTGTATCGTTTTCCTGCCAGAGTGCATCCAACCCAAGTGCGAAGTCGCTGGCGGCAAGGGCCGCGTCCTTTCGAAAGCGGCGCGGTAGACCGACGTGCGCGTATTCACCTTTGATCTGAATATAAGGGTAGCGGAAGTTGCCAGGCACGCCGGTGCCGATCGCAACTGGAAGGCCGGCCTCAATGAGCTGCGGCGCCTGCTCGATATGAATTTCAACGAACGCACGAATGTCGCTCGCCTTGAGATGCGCCTTGCCAGCGCGTATTTGGTCAATGTCGGCGCCGCACTCAGCCATGTGATCGGCTAGCGTGCGCCCGGTGTCGACACGTGTTGCATCAAGTGAGCCGTCGGGCAGCACACCGAATGCTGTCCGGCTGCCGATATACGAGACTTGAAACCAGACGCTTTCCTCAGCGCGAATAGCCATCGTGGTGACATCGCAAGCAGGCGTCAGCCCAAGGCTTTGCAGTGCGCGCTGTGCAACCATGCCACCGATGACACCGGCGGCGCCATCAAAGTTACCACCCCGTGGCACGCTGTCGATGTGTGATCCCATCATGATGCGCGGCGCGGCGGGGTCGCGGCCGGCGAGCGTCATGTACATATTGGCACCGTGGTCGTGCTCGATGGCAAGCCCCATGGCCTCGGCGCGCCCCTCAATGACGCGATAGCCGAACTGCTCGCCAGCCCCGAACGTATCGCGCGTGACACCTTCGCCATCGACGCTGCCGGCCCGCAGCTCATCGAACAATTCGGCAATCCATGCCTTCTGGCTACGTACGGCTGCCAGAATCTGTTCAGGTGCTGGTTTCATCAATATTTCCTAGAAGTCATGTCTGCTGGGGATGCCTCAGTACTCCGCAAAGATCCGTCGCAGTTCGTCTGGATCGGATGTCTTCGACAGCGCCACCATTAGCAGCACACGGGCCTTTTGCGGGTTGAGATTGTCTGCCGATACGAAGCCGCGTGGTTTGAGTGCTTTGCGCTGAGGCACACGACCGGAGCCGGCTCGGCTGGATTGGACAACGGCAACGCCTTTGGCGACGGCGGCATCGAAAGCAATGTCTTGTAACGGCGACAGCAAGCCTGGCGCAAAACCAGCAGAGACGATCCCCTTGGCACCGGCCGCAATGAACGCCTCGACAGCCGCACCATCGGCGCCTGCATAGCAGTTGACGATGTCAACGCGTGGCAGATCGGTCAGTGCCGACACATCGAATTCCACATCGGGCATGCGCCGGCGCAGCGGCGCCCGGTAGTAGTACACGCCATCGCCATCAACATGGCCAAGCACGCCGAAATCAGGCGAGCGGAACGTATGCATCCGCAATGTCGAGGTTTTCGTCACTTCGCGAGCGGCCTGGATTTCATCGTTGAGCATGAGCAGCACGCCCATGCCACGTGACTCAGGTGCCGCCGCCGTACGCGTGGCATTGACCAGATTAATCGCAGCATCCGTGCTGATCCCCGTCGATGGTCGCTGAGCGCCGACAACAACCACCGGCTTATCAATCTTGAGCGTGAGATTGAGAAAGTAAGCTGTTTCTTCAGCGGTCGCGGTGCCGTGCGTGACAACGAAACCGGCAATCGATGGATCGTCACTGGCGGCTTTGGTGATCGTGCGGGCCAGATCGAGCCAGTCAGGCGGGCCAATATGTGTGCTGCCAACCGCACGAAAACGGATCGGCACCGGTTCGACGAATTCCTTGACGAGATCGAATTTCTCGATGACTTCGTCAACTTCCATCTTGCGGCTGCCATCTGGGTAATCAATCAGGTCCAGTGGGTCTTTGCCGATCGAGGAGATGGTGCCGCCGGTTCCGATCAGCGCAATGCGTGGTTTGTTGCTGCTCATGGTGTGATCCTTATTTGATGCTGTGGTGTGTTGCGCCATCGGTTCGTGTGCTGGCTAATTCTTCGACTTCCATTTCGATCGCGTCAAGCAGCGCGCTGATCCATGTCTCACTGATCCCACGTACGATGAAAACCATGCGGGTGCGGTGGTCGCCGGATGGCCAGGTGTCGAGCCATTCGGGGGCATGAAAGACGTGCTGGACGCCGTGAATGACAGCCGGTTGGTCCGGGTTCTCAGCAACGCGCACCAGTCCCTTGAGCCGTAGTAGATCGGCGCCGCAATGATCCGCCAGCACTTCAAGGAACAGCGAGAGGGCAACCGCTGCGATTGGCGTTTCGCGGACGATGGCGAAGGTCGCGATATCATCGTGATGCGCATGATGCGCAGGCAATGTTTCGGCGATGTTGAAGGCGTTGGAGCCAATTGTGTTGCGCGGAAACAGAACGGCTGGGTCGAGTGCCCCGTGGCGGACATCCTGGAGCGGGGACGAGGGATTGAGTGCGGCCACAGCTTCGCGAAGTGCTGATGGATCATCGTCCGTGAGATCAAGTTTCGAGATGATCAGTTGGTCTGCAACAGCAACCTGTTTGCGCGCCTCGGGTTGTCGCGTCAGTGTGCCGTTGCCGTTGACAGCATCGACCACGGTGACAACCTGGGCCAGCGCGATATGGCCTGCAAGGCCATCGTCGATCATCAGGCCCTGCAGGATTGGCGCCGGATCAGCCAAGCCGCTTGTCTCGATCACGATGCGCTCGAATTTTGGTATGGTGCCGGCGGCCCGTCGCGCCAAAAGGTCGTTCAGCGACACAACCAGATCGCCCTGTATCTTGCAGCACAGGCATCCGGTCTGCAGCGTCACGAGGGTTTCGTCGCTGCTCTCGATTAGGTCGTGGTCGAGGCCGACATCGCCGAACTCGTTGATGATAACCGCTGTGTCCGACAGAGCCGGGTCACGCATGAGATGCGCCAAGATGGTCGTCTTGCCGCTGCCAAGGAAGCCTGTCAGAATCGAGACCGGTATCATGGTGCGTCCTGCGACTGCACGGGTAGCGGGACAATCGGTGCTGGCGCGATCCTGAGGCTCAACGGCTCATAGCGAGGTGCAAGCGTCTGGCGAACAATCCGCAGCACACCACCAACGGATGCAGCCGTCCGCTTCCGTCCCTCGATCATCAGGACCCAGCGGAATGGCATGCCGCGAGGTGCTCTCTCGATTGATATGTCAGTGCCGTTGCAACGCAATGAGATGCCTTCATTGGCTTCCCGGACGTCGCCGGTTAGTTGCCATCCGGCAAGGCTGGCATCTAGCAGCCGCGCCAACGTCGTGATCATTGGATCGCTCATCGCGTGGTCTCTGCCGCAGCCGCTACAACGCGACACCTGCGAGTATTTCGTCGGATATCTTGCGTTTGAGATATTGTCCGTCGCTTGGCTGGCCGAGCAGTTCACCCTTATGGACCATAACCTTGCCGCGCAGCAGCGTCGTCTCGGGCCAGGCGAAGATGTCGTGTCCTTCCCAGGGCGTGTAGTCAGTCTCATGCAGATCACTGGCGGTGACCTTGCCGCGTCGTGCCGGATCGAGGATCGTTATGTCGGCGTCGCTGCCGGCAGCGATGGCGCCTTTGCGTGGATAGACGCCCATGATCCGCGCCGCATTGGTCGAGATCATGTCGACGTATTTGCGCAGTGAGTAGCCGCGCCGGTTGACCATCTCTGTATACATCACGCCAAGCCGGGGCTCGACGCCGGAATTGCCGCCCGTGGTGTTGTCGATGCGGTTGCCGAGTGTCTTTTCCTTGAGCGTGCAGCACAGCTCATCGGTTGCGACGCAGCTGATGTCGCCGGTCAGCGTACCATCCCACAAGCGGGCTTGGTCTTCTTTGGATTTCAGCGAAGGATAAGTGTGATAGATCTGGCCGTTGTGGCGCTTATAATCTTCGGCGGTATAGAGCATGTACTGGTGCAGCGTCTCGCCATAGACCGGCACGCCTTTGGCACGAGCGTCCGCGATCGCCTGCACGCCGGTGCCGGCGCTGACATGCATCATATAAAGCGCAGTGCCTGGAACATTTTCGGCAAGCCGCAGCACGCGCCGGAAGCTGAGGTCTTCTGAGAGCGCATTGTGTGCTTCGGCAAGGTGTTCGAACCCAACGCGGCCTTCGCGGATCAGCTTGTCATACATGTGCATGACGATGTCGTGGTCTTCAGCGTGAATGACGCCAAGCCCGCCTTCTTGAGAAAGCACCTGGAATGCTTCCCAGATGTCGCCAAAGTCAATCATCCGCCCGGTGCGTCCAGGCAGAATGTTGGTGGTGAATATCTTGAGCGTCGGATAGCCGGCCTGAATGGCTTCAGCGAGCTGGCCTGAGAACGTGTGCGGCGGCTCGCTGTGGAGCATGATGTGATAGGCCCAGTCGCAATAGCTGCGGCCAACGAAATCCTTGTCGCGCGATTCAATGCCTTCGAGCGCTGTTTGGTCAGTGCGCCAGTAGGCAAAATCCATCAGCGTCGTAGTGCCACCGAAAAGTGCGGCCTGGCCGACTTGATCCGGGCCAGCCGTAATCATCGTTTCACCATCCGGCTTGATCCAGCCATGGTGCATATGGACATGCGGATCTATGCCGCCGGGTATGACGATTTTGCTTGTTGCGTCGATCACGCGCTCGGTCTGGTCATCGGCCAATGCGCCTGGTTCGGTAACGGCTGCGATCGTCTCGCCTTTGATCGCAACGTCAAAGGTGCCTGTGGTTTGCGGCGTGACGACCTCGCCACCGCGAATAATCAAATCAAACATAGAATTGCCTCGCTGCTATCTGGACATCTAATCAGATCGGCTGCGAGGGGGGAACGGTTTTATGCCGGAGAAGGTCACTGATCACGTGAGCGGGCCTGAGATTTGTACCAGGATATCGCTTGGTAGGCTCTGTTTGGCAGGGACGTGGTGGCATTTGTCTGCCCCTCACCCCAACCCTCTCCTCGTGAAAACGGGGAGAGGGGCAGACGCTTGCACGAGAATGAGCCACATCGTGAGATTTCTTGAGCGTTCAAGCTTGGACTTAGCTGCTCCTAAGCCGCCGTTCGTCCACCATCTGGCTGCAGCGCCGTGGCCGTGCCGATCATGCTGTCACGAGTGACCAAGGCAGCGAGAGCCTCCACGCTCATGCCGTCCGTTCCGTCAGGTCGGCGCGGGATCACGAGATAGCGGATGTCAGCTGTGGAATCGAGTACGCGGACTTCCGTCGAGGTTGGAATGTCAGTGCCGAATTCAGCCAGAACCGCACGTGGTTCGCGGACGGTGCGGGCGCGATAAGACTTGGACTTATACCAGAGCGGAGGCATACCAAGAATGGGCCGCGGGTAGCAGGAGCACAGCGTGCAAACCACCATGTGGTGCAAATCTGCTGTGTTCTCGACGACGACAAGCTGCGTGCCTTCAAAGACAATGCCAAGCTCGGCAACTGTGCTATTGCCATTAGCCAACAGGCGCGACTTGAAGTCAGCATCGGTCCAAGCCTTGGCGATGATCTGGGCGCCTGCTTCCGGCGTCTTGTTTTCCCACGCTTCAACCGTGTCGGCGATCTCGCGTGCGCTGACGACGCCTTTGTCGATCAGCAGCTCTCTCAGCGCAATTTCGAGAAACTCCCACTCTTCAGACGGCTCTTTGATATCCGGCTGGAAGGTCGTGGCGTGGTCATGGTCGTGTCCATCATGCGGCATTGCTCAATCCTTTCTGTTCGATTGAGGCGCGGCTTCAAGCCAGTTTTCGTAAATATCTGCGGCAACCGTATCGCCTGCAGCGTATTCCCCATCGCCATCCCAGACATCGTCCATGTCAAAGACAACTTGATAGAGATTAAGCGGCGGTTGCCCGCTCATGCCATAGGCAAGCAGCGACGGATTGGGGAAGGCGCCGAAATGTCGAACAACCGTGCCGGTCAACCCGCGCAGAAATGTCGGTGTGCGCACATGGCCCGGCGGAAATGCCTTGGCAACGCTCACCCGGTCACCGGGGGCAAAGCGGCTCATGACTTATCTCCGTCAGCACCGGCATTCGACGGGAAGCGTGCGCGGACTTCTGCGAGCTTTGCGTCAATGTCGCCGCTGTCGAGGATACCTTTTTCGATCATCAGCGATCGCATCGCCGTAACCCAACGTTCATAATAGCCCGATCCTTCATAGAATTCCGGCGTCAGGCTTTCGATTGTTCGCCGGTTTTCGTCGGAACCCCAGAACGCGCGCGGCTTTGCGCGCATCAACATCATCATGGCATCGATGCGCCGTTCGGTCAGCGTCGGCTCATGCTCGTGCCGGTCAATCGGGCCGCCTTTAAGGCCACCAAGGTCGGTAATCGCACGCTCGACTGCCTGGGTTGTGGTCTTACTATCGCCTGCCATATCAGTTCTCCAGTCACGCCATCTTTGTAAGAACAGACACGCGCGCATTTCCAGCATATCATCTGATGCTCATTCTAGAACAGGTGGTCTCGCGCCGCGAGTGTTCGATTGGACTTATTGATCGCGCAACGGATAACCCATAACGGATAACACTTGGCAGCTCGTTCGAGATCATTGTCGGGAGATCCCGGTGTGATAGCGTGTTGCAAAATACATCATGAAACCTGCGGGGCCCAATGCCTGTATCTGTCGGCATGTATGCCAAATCCTACGACAACATAAAAACTCGCCTTGATGCGCTGCAGCTCGATATCGACGTGATACCGTTCAATCTCGACGGTAAATATCTGATCAACGGCCGCGAAACCGATCCAGCTGATGTGGATCTCGATTATCTGTGGCTGAGCCCGGAGTTGAGCCTGGAAGGTGGGTTGAAAAAGGCGTTTGAGATTGCGCTTACGACACGTTCGATCAAAGTCATGCAGACGTTCAATGCCGGCCTCGACAATCCGTCGTATAAGAAGGTTTCAGCCAAGGGTGTTCGCCTCTGCAATAGTTCCGCCCAGGCCATCGCAATCTCGGAATACGTGATGGCACAGGTCTTTGCGCTATTCCAACCGATCGCGGATCAACGCACGTTGCAGGCTGGCAAACAATGGCAGCGCACACCGTTCCGTGAAATTGCACGTACCAACTGGCTGATCGCAGGTTATGGCCCGATTGGCCGTGCAACCGCCGCACGCGCCAAAGCGTTCGGCGCACACATAACGGTCATGCGCCGCTCGCCGGAAACCGGGCCAGCGGTTGATCGCGCCGGCACATTGTCTGATCTGCCGACAATTTTGCCGGATACGGACGTCATCGTCTTGGCGTGCCCGCTTAACGACGCGACACGCGGCATGGCGAACACGGCATTTTTCGACGCGGTGAAACCCGGCGCAATCCTCGTTAATATTGCCCGTGGCGGTCTCATCGACGATGCTGCGATGATCAAGGCGCTTGACGATGGCCGCCTGGCTGCCGCCGTTCTGGATGTATTCCATACCGAACCGCTGCCGGATGATGATCCGCTGTGGTCACGTCCCGGCGTCCGCCTGACATCGCATACATCGTTTGCCGGCAGCGGCGTGCGCAAGCGCTGGGAGGAGTTGTTTCTCGACAACCTGCCGCGATTTGTAAAAGGTGAAGCGCTCGTCAACGAGGTCAATCCAGCCGATATTTAGGCGTACTGATGGCGCCGGAAGTATGATCAGCCAGACGTGCGATCGAAAGGAACAATCCATGAGTGCTTTCAGTTCGATGATCACGGATCAGGTGCCGGTCACGTTCGCCGATGCGATCGGCGATGCAGCCGATGTCGTGGTGATCGGTGGTGGCATCGCTGGCGTCGCAACGGCATACTTCCTGGCAAAGCAGGGCAAGCGTGTCATCGTTTGCGAAAAAGGCCGCGTCGCTGGTGAACAGTCGAGCCGCAACTGGGGCTGGATCCGTCAGCAGGGACGCGATTGGGCCGAGCTGCCGATCGTCATGGAGTCAAATCGAATTTGGCGCGGTCTGGCCGAGGAGACCGGTGAAAAGGATCTTTCGTTCACAGAATCCGGTTGCCTCTATCTGGTTGATACGCGTGCTGGTCTGGCGAAGTGCGAAGCCTGGATTGAAGTCGCGAAACAGCATCAACTGGCAACAAAATTGCTGACGCCGCGGGAGATCAGCGAGCGCTATCCGAACATCGCCGGCAATTGGCTTGGTGGTATGATCACCGAGTCAGATGGGCGCGGTGAACCGTTTGTAGCGGTGCCGGCCCTCGCAAGAGCAGCCCAACGCGCCGGTGCCCTCATCCGCGAGAATTGCGCCGTCAGAACGCTCGACATCGAAGGCGGACGCATCACCGGCGTTATCACTGAAGCAGGCCGCATTGCTTGCAGCCAAGTTGTGCTGGCCGGTGGTGCCTGGTCGACGCATTTTGCAGCGAATGCCGGTGTATCGTTGCCGCAGCTGGCCGTTCGCTCCACCGTTGCGCGAACCAATACGGCACCCGATCTGCTTGGCCCGACATTGAGTACGCCTGGCTTGACACTGCGGCGTCGGTCGGATGGCGGCTATACGGTCACCACGGGCGATCTGGCGGAGCATTATCTGTCGCCAGCCTCATTTCGTTACGCCACCAAATTCCGCCATGTTCTGAAAGCTTCGGCCAAGGATGTCCGTTTGCATATGGCAGCGCCCAAGGGCTATCCCGGCAGTTGGGGAATGAAGCGCCGGTGGACCGCCGACGAGGAGTCGCCCTTCGAGAAGATGCGCGTACTCAATCCGCAGCCGGCCGTAGAGGTCATTCGCAAGCTTGAAAAGCGACTACCCGAGCGCATTCCGGGTCTTCGAGGCATTGGTCTGGTCGAAGCTTGGGCCGGCATGATCGACGTCACACCTGATGCTGTCCCGATTGTCGGGGAGAGCCACACGCAACCTGGCTTGTTCATTCTGACGGGCCTCAGTGGCCATGGTTTCGGTATCGGCCCAGGCGTTGGCCGCGTCATGGCTGATCTCGTTTCTGGGCGGACTTCAGGACACGACCTGAGCCGCTTTCGCGCCGGGCGATTTGCCGACGGCACAAAAATCGAGCCCGGACCTTATTAACAGAGCCCTTATTAAATGGGCCTTATTAGTTGAGCCAGCGATAGGAGTGCGAACAACGCTTCGCTAAAAAAGCCGCTTCGCCGCAATGTCAGCACCTTCGCGCATCGCGCGTAGTTTGGCCCAGACCACATCGGCCGTCAGGCGGCCCATGCCAGCCGATGTATCAAATCCGCAATCCGTGCCAGCCATCACCCGCGTCGGATCGCCAATCGCTTCTGCAGCCTGCTCGAGGCGGTCAGCAATCAACTCGGGGTGCTCGACATAGTTGGTCTGGGTATCGACCACACCAACCAACAGTGACTGGTCGGGAACCAGTTGATGGTCGCGAAATACTTTGATCTCGTGGGCATGGCGCGGATTGGCGAACGGCAGCATGAACGCCCCGACATTCGCTTCAAGGATGGCGCCTGCGATATCGCGCAAAGGCACATCCTGATCATGCGGTGATTCGTAATTGCCCCAGCACACATGCAGTCGGACACGGTCACGTGGAATGCCATCCAGCGCTCGGTTGATCTCACCGATAACGCGTCGAACGAAATCGATGAACTCCTCAACCGGCCGGTCCGCGTAGGTGATGTGACGTTCCAGGGCGAGGTCAGGCGCATCAATCTGCAGGATTAGTCCGGCATCAATGGCTGCGTGGTATTCGACAGTCAGCGCATCGGTGACTTTGGCCAGATACTCGTCAAATGTTGCGTAGTGCTGGTTCTTCATCGCCATTGCGACAATGCCGGGGGACGGCGCCGTCATGAAGGCATCCGCAAAAGCGTCCGGATGCCGCGCGAGCGAGGTCTGGAACAAGGCGATCTCATCGGCATTGGCCTGCTGCCCGGTGTAGGCAACCGGAGCAATTGCCATCGGCGGCGCGAAGTTGCTGACAGCGACCTTGCCGGCAAGCGCCGAGGCGCGGACAGCAGCGAATTCCGGGTAGTCAGTAAGTTCTTTGCCGGCAGGTCGTTCCCAACTGCCACCAAATCCGGACATGCGGCGCTGAACGCAGAGAAAGAACGCTTCGCGCACCTGCTCGCCGTCACTTGGAATGTCGATGCCGGCTTTACGTTGTTCATCGATGACCCAGTGTGTCGCAGCTTCTGCTTCGGCAGCTAATCGCGCCTCGTCAATCTCCTCGCCACGGGAGCGTGCTGCGTATAGCTCTACCAGACTGTGTGGCCGCGGCAGGCTGCCGGCATGAGATGTCAGGATACGGCGTGTCGGCATGGCGCAAGGTTCCAGGTGGATATACCTAAAAAACCTATCTGATGCCTGTTCGCGATACAACGCAGTATGATCCGGGTGTCGTCTGGTGTCGCCCGGCGCCGATTGAGAGCGGTATGGTGAAGAGGCTTTGCGTGCCGGAATCTAATGCGAGAAAATATCGTCTTCAAAGCCTGCAAGGTCGAGGTCGCAGCGCGTTGGCAGGAAATCGAAGGCAGCTTGGGCGAGAGCAACACGCCCTTCGCGCTCCAGCATGGCATCCAGTCGCTCTTTCAGCTTATGCAGGTGCAACACATCTGATGCGGCATAAACCTGTTGCTGCTCCGAAAGCTTGGCAGCAGCCCAGTCTGAACTCTGTTGTTGCTTCGATAGTTCGACACCGGCGAGTTCCGAGCACAAGTCTTTCAGGCCGTGCCGGTCAGTATACGTACGCACCAGTTTGGACGCGATCTTGGTACAATAGACGGGCGATGTATCAACACCAAGATAATGCTTCATGACGGCGACGTCGAAGCGCGCGAAATGAAAGATTTTTAGAACGCTCTCATCTGTCATCAAAGCCTTGAGATTAGGCGCATCGTAACCAGATTGAGAAAGCTGTACGAGGTGGGCGGTGCCATCACCTGCTGAGAGCTGCACGACGCACAGTCTGTCGCGGTGTGGGCGCAGGCCAAGGGTCTCACTATCAACCGCAACGGAGCCTTGGAATTTTACCGATGCTGGTAGATCGCCTTTGTGGACGGTGATTTTTGCTGATGTCATCACCCGCTCCACATGCTGCTGCACCGTGGCCAGCAGCCATCGTGCAATGTCGTCTCGAAGAAAATAGTGGCAGGAGAAGACCCGCACCCACATCGCAAGGTATTGATATCAGTAGTTATTCACGTTTCGATTTTGCTCGCATACCCGTGCCTGTACCCGGGGACCATTCTTCTTAAAAGGTTCGAGTGCTCTCCGAGATTTGTAGACGATTCGATCGCAGTTCCTATGATCTCTACTCATTACATCAACAGGTATGTTGCATTCAACCATCATTCGATTATCTTGTCAGCATACCATGATAAGCGATGTTGTTGTTTGTCAGGGGGGAATCGAAATGGCGATATAACCTATCCTGATTACCCCGTCAGATCCGCTAATTTCGGACGGATAGCAGCGAGTGTGCTGCGAGGTTGAGGCTCGATCATCATAGCGACGCGAGCCAGCCGTTCGAGGTTTTTCGCTAGTTCGAAACGGCGATTGTAACGCCACTCGAACGCTGCCAGATAACGCGGCGTGTGGCGCGCGTCGCACGAGCGCAGCGTGCTTTTGATCGCGCTCTGGACATTGCCGAGACCGGTATTGATCCATTTAAAATCAGGACCTTTTGGGCGCCCGCCACCGGTGATTTTAATCACATGCGTCAGACCGGCAGCGACGATGCCTTTGAAGCACTTGAGGCCGTCGCTCAGCACGCGAGAGCCCGGCGCGATATTTGCCCGTGCATACGCCTTGATCGCGTCCTTCGTGAAACCTGGCAGGCAGCGCAGCTGCATGTAGATGGGGCGGCCGTCACGGGTTGCGACGGCTGCTACGAAAGGGAGCTTGTTGGCCGCCCCACGCCCTAGTTTTCCAGCTTTTTCTCCGCCTTGATAGGCATCGTCGATCTGGATATCGCCGGACAGTTTGTAGATCGTGTTCCGCTGCAACATGACCTCCATCAGCTTCTGCTTGATCAGCCAGGCGGTGTCCCATTTAACGTCGAGCTGGCGCGCCAATTCAAGGCCCGAGATGTCGTTCTTCGAGCCCGTCAGAAGGTGCAT
>CAJQQK010000250.1 GCA_905480435.1 uncultured Hyphomicrobiaceae bacterium
GATGCTCCGTCTTCGTTGAGCGCACCAAACGATCAAGCTCGGCACGCTCAGCCTTCGTCAATACGATCCGGGTCGCTTCAAAAATGCAATTCATGCAACACTTGAATCACGACTCATCCATTAGAGATAGTGGGTACTAGAACGCTAAATCGCGTCGAAGCAGCAGCCAAATAATCTAAGCAGACCATGAATGGCGGACGGCATAAGCAGCCGCAAACTCGGCGATAGCCTGGTCGTGCGTTTGTGTCAGGCTGATGTCATCCAGGCCATTGAGCAGGCGATGCTTGTCGAACGGGTCGACCTCGAAGGTGTAGCTGGTTTGATCCGGCCCGGTCAGTGTTTGCGTTTCAAGATCAACCGCGATTTCGGCACCTGGTCCATCGCGCAACTGTTGGCGCAGCGTCGCGCAATCCTGTTCAGATAGGCGAACGGGCAGCACGCCATTCTGAATACAGTTGCTGTAGTGGATGTCAGCGACGCTGGGAGCAATCACAGCACGAATTCCGTTTGCAACAAGTGCCGTCACGGCGTTCTCGCGCGAGGACCCGCACCCCCAGTTCTTGTCGGCAACCAGGATGCCGGCTCCACGATAAGCTGGTGCGTTGAAAACAAAGTCAGTTTCAGATCCGTCGGCGTTGAACCGTAGATCATGCAGCAGAAAGCGTGCGTAGTGAGGATCGTCTGAGGCTTTGCGTAAAAAGCGGGCGGGGATGATTTGGTCCGTGTCGCAGTTAGCAATGTCGATCGGCACGGCGACGGCAGCGAACGTGCGAAACGGCTCAACAGTAGATTGGGTCGTCATGTTCAAGCTTCCTCAGCGAATTTGCGCACGTCAGTAAATTGGCCGGTCACTGCAGCGGCAGCTGCCATCGCGGGGCTGACGAGATGCGTACGGCTGCCGACACCCTGACGGCCGCGAAAATTACGATTGGACGTTGACGCGGAGCGTTGACTAGCCCCCAGCGTTTCGCCATTGACCGCGAGGCACATTGAGCAACCAGGTTCGCGCCACTCCATGCCGGCGTCCATAAATATTTTATCGAGCCCCTCCGCCTCGGCCTGCTTTTTGACCAGGCCGGAACCCGGCACCACCAGCGTACGTACTTTCGCCTGGCGGCCTTTGACGACTTCGGCAGCGGCACGAAGGTCTTCAATACGGCTGTTGGTGCAGGAACCGATGAAGACCATATCGACCACGATGTCCGCCAACGGCATGCCGGCTTTGATATTCATGTAGTCAATCGCAGCAACCATCGTCGCGCGCACTGACGCATCGGGTTCGTCATCCGGGTTTGGTACGGCATCCGTGATTGGCAGCGCCCATTGCGGGCTGTTGCCCCACGTCACCATCGGCGCAATCGAGCTGCCGTCAATCACGACTTCTTTGTCGAACACCACATCGTCGTCTGATTTGAGCGCTCGCCAATAGTCGACGGCCGTCTCCCATTTGGCTCCGGTTGGTGCGTACGGGCGACCCTCGACGTAATTGATTGTCTTGTCGTCCGGTGCCATCAGGCCAAACCGTGAGCCAGCTTCGATCGTCATATTGCAGATCGTCATCCGGCCTTCCATCGACATCGCATCTATTACGGGGCCAGCATATTCGATGGCATAACCAGTGCCGCCGGCCGTGCCAATTTCGCGAATGATGGCAAGGATGACGTCTTTTGCGGTGACGCAAAAACCAAGTTCGCCAGTGACAGTAATCCGCATCGATTTAGGCTGGCGCTGCCAAAGTGTTTGCGTGGCAAGCACGTGCTGCACTTCGGTTGAGCCAATGCCAAGCGCGATGCAACCGAGTGCGCCATGGGTGGAAGTATGGGAGTCGCCGCAAACCAGCAGCAGTCCCGGCAGCGTAATGCCTTGCTCGGGTCCGACCACGTGAACAATTCCATGACGATCATCTGTCATCGAAAAATGCGTAAAGTTGAGCGCTTTTGATTCATTCTCAAGCACTTCAACCGCCTCACGCATCTCACCAGCCGGAATATCGGCCAGGGATTTGGCAGTCGTCGGCAAGCTGTGATCGGGAACACCAAAGAGTTTGTCGGGTTCACGGATGCTATGGCCGGCAGCCTTCAGTTGGGCGAAGGCGCGAAAGTGCAAGTCATGAATAAGATGGCGATCGACATAAAGCAGCGTGTTGCCATCTTCTCGGGTGACGACTGCGTGCTCGTTCCAAATCTTTTCAAACAAAGTCTGCGCCATCGAAGCTCCTCGTGCGAATGCCCAATTGCAATTTTGCGACAATGATGGGTGTAGCCTGAACGAACGTGTTTGCCTTACCGGGCTGTAACTGTCGACTGATAACTCGGAACATGGCCGCTCCAGTCCGGTCCATCAGCGCCGATGATCGCCACGGGGATTATTGCAGGAACAGCGTTGGCCTAGCGAACAATTCGTTTCCTATGCCAGGATTTCTTGGTGCATCGTATTGCGACGTGATGACACGACACCAGCATGAAAGATCTCAAAATGCCGCGCTTGCCATTCCCCGCTGATACGGATGATTTTAGCAACGAGACCCGCGCCGCCGTGCGCCATATTCTGGAAACGCGCAAGAGCATGCCGCCGCCCAGCAGTTATCTCACTTACGCCGGAGCAGCCGGTGCGCGGCTCTCAGACCTCGTTGATCATTTGCGTTATCACACGTCCTTGACGGCTGCTGAATCAGAGCTTGCGATCTGTGTCGCAAACCGCGCTGCCAACGCTGACTTTATCTGGAGCGCCCACACGCGGCTCGGCCTCGCAGCCGGCACCCGCGAAGAAGCCTTGCACGCGGTCGATACCTACGGCCCACTCGACGATTTGACCGACGACGAGGCGCTGATCATCCAGTTCGGTCGTGAATTGCTGGAAGCGCCAGCGGTCAGCGATGCAACTTACGAAGCCGTGCGCGGGCGCTACGGCGAAAATGGATTGTTGGCGTTAACCGCGGTGATGAGCGTTTACATGATGAACGCAAACATTCTGCGCGTCATGGAGCACAAGGCAGCACCTGGCGCCCGTCACCTAACGCCACGCACGTCATAAGGAGACATCAATGCTTGATCTCAATGGTAAAGTTGCCTTCGTCACCGGCGCGGGTTCAGTTGGTGATGACCCGGACGCCACGGTCTGGGGCAATGGCAAAGCAACGGCCGTGCTGTTGGCACGGCAAGGCGCCAAAGTATTTGGCGTCGATCTGCGCAAAGAGGCAGCGGACGTTACTCAGGCCATCATCGAGAAAGAGGGCGGCATCTGCGCCACTGCCGGCGTCGACATGACCAATGCCTCGAATGTTGAGTCGGCAGTCGCCGAATGTGTCAGCAAATTTGGCGGCATCGATATTCTCGTCAACAACGTTGGCGGCTCGGCACCGGGCAGTGCCGTCACCATGTGCGAAGAGGTCTGGGATACGCAGGTCGCGCACAATCTGAAAACAGCGTTTCTCGGCAGCAAATACGTGATCCCTATCATGGAGCAGAAAAGCAAAGGATCGATCATCAACATCGCCTCCATCGCCGGCCTGCGCATGAGTGCTGACCGCGCTCACATCGCGTATTCTACAACCAAGCTGGGATTATTCGCATTCACAAAGTCGACGGCGATCACGTTCGCCAAGCAGGGCATCCGCTGCAATACCGTGGTGCCTGGATTGATGCACACTGCACTGGTCGAACATCGGCTGGCCAAAACAATCGGCGCCAACGACCTGCAAGGCTTGATCGATCGACGCAACGCCCAGTGTCCGTCGGGCAAGATGGGCAATGCATGGGATGTCGCACACGCCGTCTTGTTCCTGGCGTCAGATGAAGCCGGCTATGTCTCAGGAACAGAGATCATCGTCGACGGTGCCCTGACGGCGGCAAGCAGTTCTGTTTGACGTCAGGTCGAGTTCGATCTTGCTTGATCTTGGGTGACAACGGAGAAGTCGAATGGCAATCATCGACGCACAAGTCCATCTCTGGCGCAAAGGAACGGCAACGCCGCCACATCTGACGACGCCTTATCTGGCTGAAGATGCCATTCGCGACATGGATGCAGCCGGCATCGACGGTGCCATACTGCATCCACCAGCAAGCTGGGATCCCGACGCCAACGAGCAAGCCATTGAAGCGGTTGAAACTTATCCCGGGCGCTTCGCCATTCTCGCCAACCCGCCACTTGATCAACCAGACAGCGCCGATCTGATTGCATCGTGGAAGCACCGGCCTAGTACCCAGAATCACTGATCCGCGAAACCGGGTTTCATTCGTTTTTGGTGAACCTCGGATTTGGTCCACGCGAACGGCTTGGCGTCAACATTGTAGGCTTTGATGAAGGCGTCGATGTGGGCCATCAATTCCTTAC
>CAJQQK010000251.1 GCA_905480435.1 uncultured Hyphomicrobiaceae bacterium
ATTGCCTCTGGCTGGCGCAGCGGGATGACTGTAGGGTTCGACATAGGCGTATCGCTCCTCTGGAGTTTATGGCTGGTCTCGATAACCGCCACGATACGTCACCTCTCTCAGATTCTGTCACCCAATTTCGGTCATAGCTCATCAAACCGCCCATTCGCGATGATCGATTGTCGTCTTGACGCGCTGGCATAAGGCGCGCAGATGATGAGGGTCGATTGAGGGGATGGGGGCATTCTTGGCGAAGTTTCGGTGGTTATTTTCCAGTCAGTTCTGGGTGTTGATTGGCGCTGCGTGTTTATCGGGCGCGATGTCTGATGGGGCCCGTGCGGATCTCAAGCTGTGCAACGCGACACCCGGGCGTGTAGGCGTTGCGCTTGGTTACCAGGACAAAAAGGGCTGGGCGATTGAGGGGTGGTGGAACATTCCATCGCAAACCTGCGAGAGCTTGCTTAAAGGCACGCTGCCAAGCCGCTATCTCTATGTCCACGCAGTCGATTATGAGCGTGGTGGCGAGTGGTCGGGAACGCATTTTATGTGCACGAAGGATCAGTCGTTTACGATCCGTGGCACCAAAGGTTGCGAAGAGCGCGGTTTTAGCCGCAAGGGTTTCTACGAGATCGATACCGGCACGTCACAAAGCTGGACGATCCGCCTTGCTGATCCTGAAAAGACGACCAAAGCAAAATAGCTTACAGCGCTTAATGTCGAGCGCGCGGGCAAGTCGCGATCTCAGATGCCGCGGCCTCGGACCTTGCCTTTGAGTTCTTTGTACGCTTTGTCGAGGCCGGGCCAGAAGGGGTGTATCTGGCGAAGTTGCTCGTAAACTTTCAACGCTTTGGCTTCGTCACCGATCTGCTGGAAAATTGAAGCCAAACCATCAAGTGCCTTGAAATGGCTCTTGTCGAGAGCAAGCGCACGGCGCAGGTCGCCAACAGCCGAGCGGTAGTCCTTTGACGAATAGTGGATGAACGCCCGGCGGTTCCAGGCTTCAGCGTTGTCAGGTGCGAGTTCGACAACTGAATCCAGCAGCGTCAGCGCGAGCTTTTTGTCTTTGGCTTTCAAGGCACGCGTTGCGCGGGTAAACAGCACAGAGACCGTGTCGCTGCCCGATGTGCGCCATACCAGTTGAAGCTGCCTCGCAATTTTCTTGGCTTCCTTGGCATTTGCCGAGGTCGCAAGCAAAGCATACAGATCCTCGCGCAGCACTGCTCGTTTTTCGGCATGCGCCGGAATGCCATCTTTCATCAGAAGGTCCAGCGGTGAGGCTGGTTTGCTGGGCTTTTTCGCAATTTTCCCGCCAGGCGTTATCTGGCTGGGCGTTTTCCCTCCAATGGAGGGCGCCTGCTTGCGATCAACTTGCGTATCGGGGTCTTCAATTGGCGGTTTCGCAGGCGGCGTGCTTTGGCTCTGTGACCAAGCCTGTTGGACCGGGGAGGCGGCGATCAGCGCCAGGGTTGCCAGTGTTCGTGTCCATAGCCGAGGAAATTTGAGCATCGTCGCGCCTTGACCGGAGTTTGCATTAACAGCTTGCGACAGCATACGCGGCGGGCGGCATAATGAAAACGGTTTGCCGGCCAGATCACGCAATTGCGCACTATGGACAGCTGAACAGCGCTAAAATATTGGAGATATTGCGGCAGAGGGATGCTTTGCGCTGCCTTGACTGCTTTCACAGGGCCGCGCACGCGAAAAAACGGCCAGAGACCATCGGACGCGTTGCGCGCCCGATACCAGCGGTTTTGCTTGGATAAACGTCTTTGGATAAGCGCGACGGCGTCAGCGTAAAGCTTTTTAGGCGTTAACCTTGGCGAGCTTTGAAACGGCGTTGCGTTTTGTTGATGATGTAAAGGCGGCCACGACGGCGAACAATCTGGTTGTCGCGATGGCGTCCCTTCAATGCTCTCAACGAGTTTTTGACTTTCATTTCAGTTCCTGTCTTGGCGCAGTACGCGCCAGATGCCGTCTCCTGATGTTCAGTGACAGCGCACCCGGCACGGGAATGGGTCGAATGTTGAGTGGCAAGCGCCCGAAATTTCAGCGCGAACAGCGGCAAATCCCCCGAAAGGTGCCTGACTGCCGTTTCATACCACTTTTCAGAAGGGGTTATATGCTGGTTTCAGCCCGTGTCGTCAACCGCTGTGGCGAGAGATTTTGTCATGCGTCACAACAATCGGGTCGTGCATACCTATTCAAAGTGCTCAATGCGTCGCTTGAGCTCTGCTTGGTGTTCCTCAGCAAGGCGCTTATCGGTCTGCGCAGCGATCGATGGCAGGCCGTGGCAATGGCTGCGGCGGCGACCGTAACGCAACTGCAACCGCCTTAGTTGAGGCGGTTACACTGTGATCCTGAGACCCTGCTGGTTGTCGTCCAACCGCCCGTCGAAGTCCTTCAGTCTCAGTTCTCTTTAACAGTCTCGACGACGCTGCTGATTGGGCGTTGGGCCATGTTGCCTCGGCCTTTCAGGCTCTTGCCGATCTTTTTGTCGTACGCTGGCAAGGTCGTCACTGGCTGTTTGGCGGTGAGGTGGACGATCTTGTAACCGCCTTCTTTGAGTTTTTTGAGCAACTGAGGCATCGCCCGAGCTGTCGTGCGCTGAATGTCATGGAACAGCAAAATACCTTTGCCGCGCTTTTTAAGATTGCGCATTACTCGTGCAACCATCGCCTCAGGCCGGCCGCCCTTGAAATCGAACGAGTCCAGATCGGTTGAGAACACCGCAATGTTGCGCTGACCGAGATACTTGATCGTTTCTGGCGTGTCTTTGAGATACGGGAACCGGAAGAATGGCGCGCCGGGCTTTCCGATCGCCAATTTTACAGCGCTGATCGCTTCCTCGATTTGGTCTTTGGCTTTGTCGATGGTCATCTTGCGACTGGCCATGTTGGGGTGCGACCAAGTGTGCGTACCAACCGTGTGACCAGCCTCCGAGACTTTTTTGAGGATATGGGGGTAACCGATGGCGAGCTTGCCGACGGGGAAAAAGGTCGCGCGCACGCAGTGCCGCTTCAGCTCTTTGAGGATCGTTACGGTGTGTGTTGGTAACGGGCCGTCATCAAATGTCAGCACAACTTCGCCGGGCTTCAAGAAGTCGTAGAATTTGTAATGTTGAAAGCCAAAACCAGGACCACCTTTGGTATTGATCGCCACAACCCGTGACGTGCCAAGTGCATTCGCGTTGCCCGGGCAGTCGGCTGCGACTGCGGCAGTGCACAGCAACGTTCCGCATAAAAGAGCAGCTAACCCTGCGCGAGTGAGAGTGGGATTGATCGAGTGGCGCATCTTTATACTTTCGTTAACCATAACGGATCTGGCTGACCATCCCATGCCGGCCCTCGGTGATGCAAGCGCAGAATTGGTCGTGGGAGGGAGATGGAGACTATGGATTGTGGGCGTGGCTCAGCCGTCACGTTGGCAGTCAGAAAGTGTGATCTGTGTCGACCAGACGGGCGTTTGCAGTGCATTGGTAAGATAAACGACATCCACGTGATGAATGGTCTTGCCGACCCGCCACGGTGCTTTGCGAGCAGCCTACTGAAACGCTAGTGTCCGCCCGAGTAAATCATTCGGCATTATTCACAGATGCCATAAAAATCAGAGGGCAGCGGCTATGGCCAATACGGATCGTGTCATTGGGTTTATCGGGCTTGGGCAAATGGGCGGACCGATGGCGACCAATATCGTCAAAGGTGGCTACAAGCTGATCTGCTACGATCAAGCCGGCACCGCAGCGCTCATGCCCGAAGGCGCCACAGCTTGCGGCTCTGTCGCTGAAGTCGTCAAAGGCGCCGACACAATTTTCATGTCGCTGCCGAATGGTGCGATCATGGAGTCTGTCGCCACAGAAATCGCCAATGTCGATAGCGCGCGGGCGTCGCTCATTGTCGATCTATCAACGGTTGGGCCGGATGCAGCGCGATCTGCTGCCAAGCGGCTGGCTCTGAAACAAATCGGCTTTGGCGATGCACCGGTGAGTGGCGGTCGGGCAGGAGCCATCAAAGCCAGCATTTCCCTAATGTTTTCCGGCGACAAGGCGATCTATGATGATCACCTCGATGTGTTCAAATCGTTTGCAGCCAATCCGTTCCATGTCGGCGATGAGCCGGGGCACGGCCAGACCGTCAAGATGCTCAATAACTTCCTCTCAGCCACCAACATGGCGGCGACGTCAGAGGCGGTCGCATTTGGTGTCGGCCAGGGGCTCGATATGAAGTTGATCCTTGATGTCGTCAATGTGTCCAGTGGAGCGAACTCCGCCAGCCTCGACAAGTTCGTCAATCGCGTGCTTCCTGAAACATATGATGCTGGGTTTTTCGCGGAACTACTGAATAAGGATGTGCAACTCTACATCACCAATGTGCGGGCTGCAGGAACGCCTTCAGATGTCGGTGAGGCGGTGGCGACTGTGTGGCAGGCTGGCGTCGATTCATTTGAACCCAAGACAGACTTCACGAACATCTATAAGTTCATTCGGGACCGCCGCGGCAAGAACAAGAAAGCTTAAGCTTGCCGTTTGCGATACAAACTCATCCGACCAACGGGAGCGACCCAAATGTCGAGTACTCAATCTGCTGCCGGAAAATGCCTTTGTGGTTCTGTCAGCTACATCATCAAAGCTGATGAGCCGCTGCGTATGGCTCAGTGCCATTGCAAAGATTGTCAGCGCGCGTCAGGCGGCGGACATATGGCGCTTGCTTTTTTCAAAGCTGACGACGTTGAAATCAAAGGTGAGACTGCGAGCTACGCGGCAACCGCCGATAGCGGCAACGTCAACACGCGCCACTTCTGCCCAAAGTGCGGCAGTCGCATTTATGGTGAGAACTCTGCGCGTGCGGGTCTCGTTGGTCTGTCGGTTGGTTGTGTCGATGATAACAACTGGTTCAATCCAGCTGTCGTCGTTTATTCCAAAGACCGGCCATCTTGGGACAAGACCTCAACGGATATTCCAAACTTCGAGACCATGCCGCCGCCGGCAAAGTAGAAGGCTTGAAACTGGGTGTCTGTAGGCGCCAGTTATCTGTTGCCGTATAAGTGGCGCAATCACATTTCGTGATTGCGCCATTTTTCTTTGGTGCTGATCACATTGTTTGACCATTTTTCATGTGCAGATGTAATCAATAGTCCATATTAAACGGGCTCTGTAATTATGCTAATACTCAATGAAAACACATTAACGCATTGATATGTAATATTATTTTACTTGGTTCTGTTGCGTCGTGTTGCTACCTCCGAAACTTGTTCGGATGCGTGCCAGCCGGAATTCAACGGGAACAAGGAACTGAATAATGCGATTGTTTGTCATATTGGGGTTCTTAGTGGCCGCTGTCGGTACGCCGGCTGTGGCAGCAGACCTAGGGGGCGGAAGCAAAGGCTCGCTCAAAGATGAAATGCCCTACGCGCCGCGGTTCAACTGGACTGGTGCTTATGCCGGTGCCCAGGTTGGATATGGTTGGGCTGATACAGACGCCCAATCCGGCATGACGACCGGTTTCAACCAGTCGTACAGTTATGACAGTGACAGTATCGTTGGCGGCTTTCATGGCGGCTATAACCTCCACTATCAAGGCTTCGTCTACGGCATTGAAGCAGACATCGATTTCGCAGATCTGAATGAAACCTCTGTCGGCTCATTGGGAACGCAGACCCATCAAACGTCATTAGAGTGGATGGGTTCGGTGCTTGCGCGCGTTGGCTATGCCGCTGACAAAACCTTGTTCTATGTGACTGGGGGGTGGGCATTTGGTGAGGTTGATATTACTCAAGCTAATGTCGGTGGCGGGCAGATTGCCTCGTACAGCGATATTCGCCATGGCTGGACGCTCGGTGGCGGTATCGAACAAGCGTTTGCGAGTAACATGACAGCACGTCTGGAGTACCGCTACACGGATCTCGGCAGCGAGGATTTCCGCAGTACTGCGGCAAACTCAATCGATAGTAGCGACGTGACGGTGCAATCGATCAGGGCAGGTGTCAGCATCAAGTTCTGAGTTGTCGTCTAACCGCAACTCAAGTGCCATCGTAGCTGCCGGCCAAGGCCGGGCCGCTGCGGTGGCTGTCTACATCGTTGCTATCCAGCTGATGCCGAAATAGATTGCGGTGGCGATGGCAGCGCCGATAGCAACTCCGATCAGAGACATCTGGAAGAGCCTTGATGATACGGCAGGATCACCTGCCTCGATGCGCTCTTTCAAGTGCCCCTGGTACAACCGAGCATTGGCGACTTGAAAACCCGATAGCGCACCGACGATTGTCGCGGTCCACCACGGCCAGCCGGCATATCCCGCATAGCCTGCAAATATCCCCGCAAATGCTTCAATCATGTCGCCAATTTCCCTCAGCCGCTTGTCGTCGCGGAGATGATAACCGATCACTGGGGCAGCGGCACATTTGTTTCGGCGAAGGCTGATTTCTGACGTTCGGCTACAGTTGCAGCCTCGAAGCCTTCGATGTTCTCATTGAACAGGCGATACCAGTTCTGCCGGGCGTCCAGATGCAGGAAAACGCCGCCAAGGCCGATTGCGGCACGGTCCATAAAGACAAACTCGCGAGGAATACGCACCGGCCCTTTTTCCTTGAGGATTTTGTGGACCGAAAAAGCTTCCTTGCGGCCATACTCGGCTGGCGTGGTGCCCTCGGCGATGGTGCGCTCGCGGTCGTCGAGCAGCGGCCCGTAAATAAAGCGCGCCCAGATGTTCATGGCGTCGATGAGTTCATTGTTGAGGCCTTCAAATCCCCAACTCTCATAGGCATGCACAACGCGGTCACGATCATTATGTTCGAGCCCTCGATAAAGGTCGATGACACCTTGCACGAACGCGGTTGGGAACGTGCGGATGCAGCCATAATCGAGCAGGTTGACACCGGCTGGCTCGCCGTCGATTTCGAATATTGAATAGTTGCCAAGATGCGGGTCGCCGTGGATGACGCCGTAATGACTGAACGGGTACCACCAGGCTCGGAACATGGCGCGGGCGATGTGGTTGCGCTGTTCGAGCGGCGCTTCCTTGTAGCTGAGCAACGGCGCGCCATCGAGCCAGCTCATCGTGAGTAGCCTGTTGGTTGACAGTTCCGTGGTGATCTTCGGCACTCGGACCAGATTATCATCGTGAAACATCAGGCGGTATAAATCGGTGTGGCGTGCCTCCAGTGTGTAGTCGAGTTCTTCGCGCAGGCGTGCGCCGATTTCGGCCAGAATTTCGCGCGTATCGACGGCCGGGTTCATGCGGGCATGAATACCAAACACGATGCCGAGCTGGCTGACATCAGCTTCAACGGCGGACTGCATATCGGGGTACTGAAGTTTACAGGCAAGCGCTTCGCCGTCATGACTGGTAGCGCGGTGAACCTGTCCCAGCGAGGCGGAGGCTGCGGCCTTGGTGTCAAACTCTGCGAAACGTCCGCGCCAATTGCCGCCAAGTTCCGCGACCATGCGGCGTTTAACGAATGCCGGTCCCATTGCCGGTGCATTGGCCTGCAATTGTGATAGCTCGCGGGCGTATTCAGCCGGCAGCGCTTCGGGAATGGTTGAGAGCAGCTGGGCTACCTTCATGATCGGGCCTTTAAGGCCGCCCAGGGCACGGGCCAGTTGTATGGCGTCTTTTGACTTATCGGCTTCGATGCCGAAGAGGCGCTGGCCGGCGACCTTGGCTGCAATCGTGCCGACATTGCCACTGACCCGGAGATAGCGCGCGGCGCGGGCCGACAGGCGGTTGTCTTCGGTGCTCATTGTGATGGCTCACTATTGGCATGATCAGGTCTGCGCAGCACCAGACATCGGTGCAAACAACACATGGGAGCAAACGCTGCCACATGCAATGCGGCGGCACGATGCAGGCATTGCGCCAGGCGACTGGGCAATCAGAGTTCGCTGGCCCGTCGTCAGTTCCGAATACGGGCGCCGAACATCAGCGTGCTCGCATTATAGTCGCGCGTCGCATCACTTGAGCGAAAGCGGATGTGTTCATAGCGGCTAAACAATGCTGCATGTCGGTTGAGGCTATATTCGACATTGGTATTGAAAGTCAGGTTGCGCTCGGAAAGCGTGTTGCCCGGATATTCCTGCGTGCCATATGACACACCGGCTTCGCCCATGAGGTTTTGGCGCAGTGCATGGCGCACGGTTACGCCGGTTGTCCGATCAATGCTGCCGGCTGCACCGGCTAACGTCGTTTCGCCGAATGATGTGCTGGCGTTGAGCAAAACAGATGTCAGCGGCGTTATGCGCCAAGCAACATTAGCATCGACCAGAAATGCATCGGTTTCAGACAGTGCGACGGCATCCGGTCGCTGGACCCCATAGCCGACGCTTGCTTCGCCACGAAGGTATTCGCCGGTCTGGCCGAGCGCGACGCCTGCTCTATAGCGCTCACCTTCAGAGCTACGGGTTAAGCCATCTGTGCTGGTGACTGCGCGATGGCGTCGATCGTCACGTTCGAACTCGCCAAAAACCGAGAATGTCGGGCGAAACTCCCATTGCAGGCGCAATGCCGCGGTGTTGGTCTTGACGTCGCGACTGGTATTTGCAGCTGCTGCCGTCTCTTCATAGTTCGTGGCAGAATGTCCGCCACGCAGTTGTAGGGATAGTCGATTGAAGCGGTGGTTGAGCGCCACATTGATGCGATCCGTGACGACATCGTCGCGCGGTTGACTGGCAGACCCCGATGCATCGACCGAGTTCCGACTTTCCTGCTGGATGCCTCGGGATGCCAAGGCTTCGATGTTTGTGCGTTTGGAAATATCGACGCGACCGCGCAACTCATAGAGTTGTCCGGCGTCGTTTTCGTTTGTGAACGCGCGATGGAAAGAGCGGTCATGGACCATGCGAAGCTCAACTGCGTGGTTCGCCCAATCGGATACAAGCCGTGTTTCAGAGTTTAAGTCCGCGCGCCAGTCCGCGCGGCCGCTGCTCTCAAGAAACACGTTTGATTGCCAGGCCGGCGCAATGTCGAATTCCTGATACAGGATGAATGATCCGAGCCGCCAGCCAAGATGCTGGTAAGGATCGGCTTCGAAGAATTGCCGTGTCCGGCGATCGTTCAGCGGATCGACTTCGATCTGGAAGTAACGAGGATCGTGTCCGGCAGGCGGGCTCTCGAATGGATCTCGGTCGCGCTGGGAGCGCGTATCAGGCTCAAGCACTGCGGAGTTGTTGTCAGGCCCCGGATTCGATGCACGCTCTGATCCCGCATCGGCATCTGTGTTGCCGTGAACGACAGTTCCGCGATTTAAAGTCAGCCAATTGGTTTGGGGCGGCGTTGATGGGTTCGCCACCAAATGATGTGCCGCGCAAATCAGCGGGCCTGCCAAGGTTAGATTGTGAAGGTCGCAATACAGGCCGTGCGGACGGTGAGGCGCGTGCGATCGACGATTGCTGCTGAGCATATGACGGGTTGAAGCACAACAATGCTGTGCCTGCCGCGCACGCTACTGTGCCGGCCCGTCTGCGCCATCGGTTTAACCTGTCCACCAGATACTCCGGGGTCAA
Organism: uncultured Hyphomicrobiaceae bacterium; assembly: GCA_905480435.1. GTDB lineage: Bacteria > Pseudomonadota > Alphaproteobacteria > Rhizobiales > Hyphomicrobiaceae > CAJQQK01. Next base: position 9,482 of record CAJQQK010000251.1, read on the forward strand.
TCATTAAGGCGGACGCGAAACAAGCCGAGAGACCAAGCCTAAAGTCTCTATGGTTAACGTTTGATTGAAAACGCCAGATCCGGTGATGTGGCGTGAAAACAGTTGTGCATGCCGGGCTGAATATGGTTCAAACCCGCCATAAGGGGTTGTTACAAATTGGGAAGACCCTAAAGTCGGGCGCGAGACTCGGCGACGATGCCGAAGATTAGGCTGGGGGATTGCCTTGATGGCAGCCAAGACTACGAAACGCCAGAGCTTGAAATCGGCAGATGATGCCAAAAAGGTGAAGTCTTTGGGCTTGGCTGACGACGGAGCGAAGCCTAAGCGCGGCAAGTCGAAATCCAGGAAATCCGGCAAGCCCTCTGCTGCACTGATCAAAAGCAGTTCGAAGAAGCGTCGTGTTTCCAAGTCTGCGAAGGCAGCTGTTGGATCGTCGAAATCAAGCCATAAAGCGGGACGTGCGAAACCGGCCATAACGAAATCTGCGAAACGGACGTTGCAGCTGGAAATCCAGGGACTTGCCGACCTGCTTGATGTCGTCAAAGGTCGGATGGCAGCACCATTTTCGCAGGCAGTTGATATTCTGAACTCAGCCACGGGCCGCGTGATCGTGACCGGTATCGGTAAATCTGGGCTTGTCGGGCTGAAGATTGCAGCAACGTTTTCGTCAACTGGTACCGCAGCATTTTTTGTGCATCCGAGCGAAGCCTCGCATGGCGATCTCGGCATGATTTCAAGCGATGACGTGATCCTGGCAATGTCGTGGTCGGGTGAAACCGTTGAGCTAGGCAGTATTCTCACTTATTCGCGCCGTTTCGCGGTTCCGCTGATCGCGATTACGTCGCGTGCCGACTCGGCGCTGGGCAAAGCAGCCGACGTCGTATTGCAGTTGCCACGTGCGCCAGAAGCGTGCCCGCACGGATTGGCGCCGACCACGTCGACAACAATGACGCTCGCGCTTGGAGATTGCCTTGCGATCGCGTTGCTGGAAGCCAAAGGGTTCACGGCTGAAGATTTCAAGCGCATTCATCCAGGTGGTTCACTCGGTGCGCAATTGAAGTACGTCGAAGACGTCATGCACGACGCCAGTGATTTGCCACTGGTGGCGAAAAATACATCGATGTCCGAGGCGCTCGTGACAATGACGCAGAAGGCTTTTGGCTGCCTGGGTGTCGTTGATGGTCGGGGCCGGCTAGTCGGGGTGATTACGGATGGCGACCTTCGGCGTCATATGGGCGCTGATCTGCTGACGGCAACAGCTGCCGATATCATGACGCAGAAACCGAAGACAATTCGACCAGACCTGCTTGCATCAGCTGCTCTGGAGCAACTCAATGCCGCCCGGATTACATCTTTATTCGTGGTCGATAAGTCGAAACCTGTCGGGATTATTCATATCCACGACTTGTTGCGCGCCGGACTCGGATAGACAAGCCTCGGATAGATAAGTCTCGACTTACCCCACACTTCAGAAGTCGAGCTTCTTTTAACTGTCTACAGCTTCGACAACAACCAACGTGCCATCGAGTTTGGTGATTTTAGCATTCGCTCCGATATCGAGATCAGGCCCTTCTGCGGCCCATAGCGTATCGCCTAGGCGGACGCGGCCACGGCCGTTCTCAATGGCTTCTTCAACAACCACGATGCGCCCGATGTAGTAGGAGCCGCGCTCGTTTAAGCCGGGTTCGTCGCTGGGTGTATTTTGTGACGTTACATACTTGCGAACGAACAATGCCGTGGCAATGGCCAACACGCCAAAGATGAGTAGCTGCCATGGCCAGCTGATGCCGGTGGCAAGAGCAATGACACCGACCAGGATCGCTGCCATGCCAAACCAAAGGAAGTGGATACCTGGCACTATCATTTCGAGAATGACCAGGATCAAGGCTGCAATCAGCCAGTTCCAAGCTCCCAGTTCTGTCAGAAATGCCATGTGATCATCCTCTCATCGATATGCCCTCGGGTCAGCATCGAGCGCAAATCCAACTGACGCCACCTGATCCGAGGATCAAGCAGCGCCATAACTTTTAAATCTCTATTATGCATTGGCGGCCACTGGGCGCTCCAGGTTCAGGCAATACATTAGCGCAAGCGCCCTTAAATCTTATGAATTCCCCCAGGGTGTCGCACCTGGCGTGCCGCCCGTCGGTGGTGTCGAGGGGGTTGGCGGCGCGGCGCCGTTGCCACCGCCGTTTGTCTTGCTTTGGTCGCCAAACGCCGAGCCGGTGATTTCGGCGAGGCCGGCCAGAGAGCCAATCACGCTAGAGGCCTCTAGCGGCATCATCAAAATCTTCTGGTTCGGTGATTTTGCAATTGCTTCAAGGGCCTTCATGTAGTTGTTGGCGACGAAATAGTTGATTGCCTGGACGTTGCCGTTCGAGATCGCAGTCGAGACCAATTCGGTGGCCTTCGCTTCTGCCAGAGCCTGACGTTCGCGGGCTTCGGCATCTTTGAAGGCGGCTTCTCGGCGGCCCTCAGCTTCGAGGACGGCGGCCTGTTTTTCGCCTTCGGCCTTCAGAATCGCAGATTCACGTGAGCCTTGTGCTTCAAGAATTTGCGCGCGTTTCTCGCGTTCAGCCTTCATCTGCCGACCCATCGCATCAACAATGTCGCGTGGTGGATCAATGTCCTTGATCTCGATCCGGGTGACCTTCACGCCCCAGGTCTCAGTTGCTGCGTCGACAACTTGGAGCAGTTTGGCGTTGATGACGTCGCGATTGGAAAGCAGTTCGTCGAGGTCCATGGAGCCCATGACGGTACGAATGTTGGTCATCGTCAGGTTGATGATCGCCCCTTCAAGATTGTCGACCTCGTAGGCGGCCTTCGCAGCGTTAAGGATTTGATAGAAGTTGATCCCATCAACGTGAACCATTGCGTTGTCGCGAGTAATGATTTCCTGGCCCGGAATATCCAGAACCTGCTCTTTCAAGTTCATTTTGTAACCGATGTGCTCCATCACTGGGGTTAGAAAATGCAAACCGGGTTGTAGTGTGCGTGTATATTTGCCAAACCTCTCGACCGTAAAATTGTAACCCTGCGGCACAATCTTAACGATTGACCAAAGGATCGCGGCAGCGAACGCGGCGACCACAAAACCAGCTATTGCTACGGATGAAATCATGGCGAAAGCCTCGCAATCGTTTAGGTGACGTTGTTAATGAAATCTTTCATTTATTCGCATTAACAAAAGATTTACAAATTAAATTGATACTCTCTTTTATAATATAGGCGAGCCTGATGGGGTTTCAATGTTTTCGAATTATAATATAGCCAAGAAAGATGGTTTAATTGAGCCGGATGAGAGATGCGCCCAATGTGCAATTGTGGTGCGGGGCTGATGTAATTTCAGAAAAGGCGGTGCATTTTATTTGTTGCTTAAGCAACTATGATGTTTACCTATTAAGCCCAGCCACCAAGTTCACGGCGTACGATAGCTTCTATCACGTCTACTCCGGCATCGGAGTCATTAAGGCACGGCACGTGCGTAAAATTTTCTCCACCGCTCTCAATGAAGCTGTGTTTCGCTTCAACTGCAATTTCTTCTAACGTTTCAAGGCAATCAGAAACAAAGCCTGGATTGAAAACAGCTATCCGTTTCGTGCCGCTTTTTCCAAGCGCTTCAATGGTTTTGTCTGTGTAGGGTTTTAGCCATTCTTCGGGGCCAAACCGAGATTGGAAAGTTGAGATTAATAACTCTTCGCTCCAACCAAGATGCTCTCGTAATAACCTCGAAGTTTTCAAGCAATGGCAATGATAAGGATCACCTTTGTCAAAATAGCTTTGAGGAATGCCGTGATAGGACGCGATGACTTTTTCTGGTTCCCAATCAAGCGTTGAAATATGCTGTTTGATGGATGTCGCCAGTGCCGCGATGTAAGCTGGATCATCATGATATGGCGGTACCGTTCGGACCGCCGGTTGCCACCGCATGGCCTTCAGGGCGTCGAATGCTTTGTCGTTGACGGTTGCCGTCGTTGCTGCCGCATATTGCGGATAGAGTGGGAACCAAAGAATACGGTCGCAGCCAAGGTCTTTCAGGCGCTCGATCTTTTCTTTGATTGACGGATTGCCGTAGCGCATCGCCCAGTCAACCACGATGCGGCCGTCGGGATCCGCAATGCGTTTAGCTAACAGGTCGCATTGGTTGCGGGTGTAAGTGCGCAGGTAACTTTCGTCGAGCTCAGTATTCCAAATTGACTGGTATGCCTTGCCAACTTTTTGAGGCCGCTTGTTGAGGACGATGCCATATAGGATCGGGTACCAGTACGCCCGTGACCACTCTATCACCCGCTTGTCGGTCAGAAATTCCTCGAGATATCGGCGCATGGACCAATAGTCCGTGGCATCCGGCGTCCCAAGGTTAACCAGCAAAACACCGACCCGGCCGGTTTTTACGATCGGATGACCGGCAGGAAGGTGTTCCGGATCAGGTTCGACGGCACCGGCTGGTGAGGCAATAATCATATGTTTGATACCGCAGTTGCAGGTTGTTTGGACGTTCTATCAGCAGGCGGAGCCGGGTGTTAGGATGGGTACGTATTGCGTCGCACCTTGGATTACTACTGGCGGCTTGATCCGGCCATCGTCAACGGCCACATTGCAGGCAGCTAAATCAATTGATTCTGGAGCCTAACATGCTGCCGACGTCTTCTTTCTCTCTCGTCGACCCTCTCAAATTACCAGCTGATGCTCCGGGCAGTTCTGCCGAAGCACTCGGTGATTTGCCAGAATGGAACCTGGGAGATCTGTACTCCAGTCCCGATGCGCCAGAAGTCGCGAGCGACATTTCCAAGTGTCAGATATTAGCGGAAACGCTAAAAAAAAATTATCAGGGAAAACTCGTCGAATTAGCGGCTGACGGCGCCAAGCTGGCGCAGGCGATTAAGGACTACGAGGACGTCGCAGAGCTGATGTCTCGGCTTGGTACTTACGCGGGGCTTTACTATGCTGGTGACCAGTCTGATGGCGATAAGGCCAAGTTCTACGGGGATACGATCGAGGCGCTGACCGCAATTGGCAGGGATCTGATCTTCATCGAGTTGGAGGTTAATCAGATTTCTGAGGAGGTGCTGGCCAAGGCTCTGACGGTGCCGGCGCTGCAATTCTACAAGCCTTGGCTTGATGATCTACTTAAGGAAAAACCGTATCAACTTGATGAAAAGTTAGAGCAACTTTTTACAGACAAGTCACAAACATCAGCTGGTGCGTGGAACCGATTGTTCTCCGATACTATGGCCGGGCTTCGTTTTGAGGTTGCCGGCGAAGCCGAGCCGTTATCGTTGGAGCCGACGCTCAATCTGATGTCCGATGCGGATGAGAGGCGGCGTCAGGCAGGGGCTGAAGCGCTTGGCAAGACCTTTGAAGAGAATATCCGCGTCTTCACGTTAATCACGAACACGCTCGCCAAAGACAAAGAGATTTCCGACCAATGGCGCGGTTTTAAGGATATTGCCGATAGTCGCCACCTTGCCAATCGCGTTGAGGGGCCGGTGGTTGAGGCTCTTGTTGATGCGGTCACAGAGAAATACCCGTCGATCTCGCACCGCTACTACAAGATGAAGGCGAAGTGGCTTGGCAAAGAGGTCATGCCGTACTGGGATCGCAACGCACCGCTGCCGGAAAAACCGGAGCGCGTGATTGCTTGGCCTGAAGCGCGCGAGATGGTGCTGGGCGCATACGGTGGTTTCTCGCCTGATATGGCTGACATCGCGCGCGATTTTTTCGACAAGCGCTGGATCGATGCGCCAACCCGGCCGGGTAAGGCGCCCGGTGCATTCTCCCATCCCGGTGTGCCATCGGTGCACCCTTATGTGCTGCTGAACTATCTTGGCAAATCTCGTGATGTGATGACGCTCGCGCATGAGCTTGGTCACGGTGTACATCAGGTACTTGCAGCCAAGCAGGGCATGCTGCTCAGCCAGACACCGTTGACGCTTGCTGAGACGGCATCCGTGTTTGGCGAGATGCTGACGTTCAAGGCGTTGCTGCGTGAGACGACTGACCCGAAAGAACGCAAGGCGCTCATCGCTGGCAAAGTCGAAGACATGATCAACACGGTTGTGCGCCAAATCGCGTTCTACCAGTTTGAGCGCAAGATTCACTTAGCACGGCGTGAGGGTGAGCTGACACCGGACAAAGTCAATGAGCTTTGGATGAGTGTGCAAGCGGAAAGCCTTGGTCCTGCGATTGAGTTCAAGCCGGGTTACGAAGTGTTCTGGGCCTATATCGGTCACTTCATCCGCTCACCATTTTACGTTTACGCTTATGCGTTCGGCGACTGTCTGGTGAACTCTCTCTTTGCTCTTTACGAGGACTCCCATCCGGATTTCGTGAATAAGTATTTTGATCTGCTCAGTGCCGGTGGTTCGAAACACCACTCGGAGTTGCTTGCACCGTTTGGTCTGGATGCCTCGCAACCTGCGTTCTGGCACAAAGGCCTTTCCGTGATTGAGGGCATGATCGACGAGCTTGAAGAAATGGAAAAGGCTGGCATTTAGTCTGTTTGTTACTCGGATTGCCGTGGGGCGGATGCGCTGCCCCGCGGGTTATTGTTAGGCGCTTGCGATGCTTGCTGCTTCACGTGTTAGGTGACGCCGGTACCAAGCAGCCATAACTTCCATAGCAGCCATTGATGCAATGGCCATTGCCAGCAGCACCCAGGTTCCCGTGCGGTAGTCAAAGGCGTCAACAATGAGCGCGAACAGCATGGGCGACAACGCGTTGAACAGCAGAATTGGTGTCGCGATGATGCCGAGGATCTTGCCATAACCTTCGGCTCCAAACAGTGCGAGGGGCACGGCGCCACGCACGACCGTGACGAGACCGTTCGATAGACCGAATATTGCTGTGAAGACGGCGGCAGTGAGCCAATCGGCACCGGCGCCAAGCAGCACTACGAATGCTATTGGCAGCAAACCGATTGCAAGTCGGCCCAAGGTGACGGGGGCGATTTTCTGACCCCAGATGATTTCCCAAAGACGGCCTGCGACCTGGGCTACACCCTTAAATGATGCAATCGTAACAGCGAGCGCCAGTGCGACGCCCGATGCCTCAATGAGGCCGACGAGGTGGACCGCGCCAACACCGAAAACCAATGCATTGCCTGACATCACGACGCAGAATAACACCATTGCGATCGTACGAGCGCTGCCTTCAAGTGGAGCTGTTGGGGTATTTCCATTGCTGGTTTTCTCAGCGCTCTTAGTTGGATTGTCGGTTTCGGTTTCACGACGGGCAAGACCGATCAGGCAAAGTGGTGTGCATACGATCAAGTTGAGCGCTGCAAAAATCAGATACGTATCGCGCCAGCCGAATTGACTGACCAGCTCGTGCCCAATCAACCAGAACACGGTTGATGCAAATCCACCGAAAAGCGTGAGAAACGCGATTGCGCGGCGGCCATTATTGGGTGACACCTGCACCATCGCAGCGAAAGCGGCGTCATAAAGTGTCAGGCGCATGCCGATACCAATGGCAGCCCATGCAGCGAGGTAGGCCCACGGGTCATTGACGTGGGCAAGGCATGTCAACGTGGCAGCCAGGATCACGCAACCGAGTGCCATGACGGAGCGTGCACCATAGCGGTCAATCGCAGCGCCGACAGGTGTCGAGATAATTGCAGAGACAAGCAGGCCAACCGTGAGGCCTGCGAACACGATCCCGTTTGACCAGCCGGTATCAGCAACAAGCGGCTTGCCAAGCACACCAAGCGAATAGAATGATGTTCCCCACGCGATGATCTGGACGATGCCGATTGTGCAGACGGCAACGCCTGTCGGTGAGGTGAGCCAGCGAAAGAATATCAAAGTGCGGTCCTGATTGTCGGCGAGCTAAGCGGTGCGTTTGGAGCAACCTAGTGAGCGCGAACTCATAGCGCGACGGAATTTATTCACCGAAAGCGTTGTTGGGGTGACGAGCAGTGTTTCGGAAATGTATGAATTAGGCAAGAGTGCATGGCTGGTCGCGCTCATTGGCAGGGAAAAGGGGAGATATGATCAAAAATCTCACGTTAACTGGGATCGTTGCTTGCTTGGCAACATCATTCGCTGTCGGGGCGCAAGCCTCTGGTAAAGTCGGCAATGCGCCCTATGCCGGACAGCAGGGGCGAGCGATCAAATCGTTATCGCCTGAAGATATCGCAGCTTTGGAGGCCGGCCGTGGTTGGGGCTTTGCAAAGCCGGCGGAGTTGAATGGTTATCCCGGGCCATTGCACGTTTTAGAGCTCGCCAAGAAACTCGATTTGACGGCTGAACAACGTGGTAGCGTTCAGGCGGTTTTTGACGAAATGAAAGCCGCCGCGCAGAAGGCCGGGCAGGCCTTCCTTACAGCCGAGAGAGCATTGGATGCCGCGTTTGCCAAAGGGGTTGCCACGTCGGATGTGATTGCCGAGTTGACACTTGCATCAGCGAAGGCGCGGGCTGAAGTTCAGCGCGTGCATCTGCAGGCCCATCTCCAAACAACGCCACTTCTGACCAAGATGCAGCGGCATCAATATGTTACGTTGCGTGGCTATGCTGGTGGCCGTCATGGTGGTCACGGCAACAAAGGCAAAGGCTCGCATAGCGGGCATTGATGCTGTCGGTGATCGCTAAGGGACTAAGACATTTGTTGTGCTTGTACTTGCCCCAGAACTCAGCGAGTTTCAGGGCAGATACAGTACAACATCTGTCGTCTCGATATCCGCAGATGACTGCAACTAGGAGTGCGAGGCTTGTTCTTCAAGAAACGGGGCCCTGATCCGGATCACCATTCGTTCATAGGCGAAGTGCCTGCCGTAAAATGCCCAACCAGCTTACTCGACAAAGCGCGCGCGTTAGGGCCGGTTCGCGTCGCCGTTGCATGTGCTGATGCCGCGATGCCGCTTGAAAGCTGCCGGACAGCAGTCGATGCCGGTATTATGGTGCCGGTTTTGTGTGGTGACCCGGAGCGGATCAAGTCGGAAGCGCAGAAGATTGGCTGGGCCGTTGATGGCTTCGATATTGTTGCGGCTGATGGCGAGGAAGCTGGAGCACTTGCGGCCGCTCAGACAGTACGTGAAGGCCGTGCGGGCGTGCTCATGAAAGGGCAACTGCATACTGATGTCTTCATGAAGGCTGCCTTGAACAAAGAAGTCGGCCTTCGCGGCGCCGGTCGTTTCGTACATGTTTTTCACATCACGCCACCGCACAACGATATGCCTATTCTCATCTCGGACGGGGCTGTCAACGTCGCGCCCGACTTCGAAACGCGCAAGGTTGCGGTCCAGGCCGTTCTTGATGTTTCCTCAGCCGTCGGCATTGCCAATCCGAAAGTCGCGATCCTGTCGGCGACCGAAGAGCCGATCCCTTCGGTGCCATCGGCGATCGCTGCCGCTGAACTCGTTGAGTGGGCGCGCACGGCGCATCCCGAGGCTATTTTCAGTGGCCCTCTTGCGCTCGACCTGATCCTTTCAAAGGCGTCAGCCCGGATCAAATCGCGCGACAGTGATCCGGTGACCGGGGCGGCGGATGCGATCATCGTGCCTGACATTGTTGCCGGAAATGTTCTATTCAAGGCGATGGTGTACTTGTGCGGCGGCTGTGCTGCAGGCGTCGTGCTCGGCGGCCGGGCACCGATCGTGCTGACGAGCCGGGCCGACCCGCCGGAGGCGCGTCTCGCATCGTTGGCGCTTGCGAGATTGTTGTCGAGCTGATTGCTTTTGATCCAATCGGACGGCATTCACATAACCGAGATGAGATAACTGGTTGCTGTCGCGCAGCTAGACCATCGCTGTCGATCATCCTAAACGTTGGCTGACACAAACTTATTCTTGGAGCCCAACAGATATGATCCGCGACGCTGCAGCTATGGACCAGCTGATCGATGACATTCGCCGCTTTGTGCGTGAGGTTGCGATCCCGAATGAAGACCGCACAGAAGCAGAAGACCGCGTACCGGATGAAGTCTTTGCGGCAATGCGTGAGCTTGGCACTTTTGGCTGGTCGATCCCGGAAGAGTTCGGCGGACGGGGCTTGACCAGCGAGGAGTTAGCGCTGTCATTTATTGAGTTGACGCAATGCTCGATGGCCTTTCGGGTTGTTGGTGCCCAAAACGCCGGGATTGGCTCGGAGTGCATTGTCCAGGATGGTTCGGACGAGCAGAGGCAATATTACCTGCCGAAACTGGCAGCCGGCGATATGCTGGGCTGCCTGGCACTCACCGAGGAAAATGCCGGATCAGATGCGACGGCTCTGGAGACTGTCGCGCAAGACACCGGTGATGGCCACTACGTACTCAATGGTAGCAAGCGCTATATTACGCTCGCACCAATTGCGCATTTGTTTGCTGTATTCGCCCGCACTGACGGGCGCAACCGAGGTGGCGCCGGCGTAACGGCCTTTCTTATTGAGCGTGACACGCCGGGTCTTACAACAAGCGGTTCGACACCGAAAATGGGTCAGGAAGGCGCGCCGATCGGTGAAGTCTATCTCAACGATTGCCGTGTTCCCGCAAGCGCGATCATTGGCGGTGATCCGGGGCTTGGTTTCCGAACCGTCATGAAGACGCTGAATAAGCAACGGATCAATTTGGCGGCGCTGTCAATCGGACCGGCCATCCGGATGCTGGATGAAGCGCTAGCTTACACCGTCGAGCGCCAACAGTTTGGCCGCCCGATTGCTGAGTTCCAGCTGATCCAGGCGATGCTGGCCGAGAGTAAGGTTGAGATCGAGGCGGCGCGTGCTTTGATCCTGGATACCGCCCGCAAGCGCGATCGTGGCGAGGACGTCACGCTCGAAGTCTCGATGTGCAAATACTACGCAACCGAGATGTGCGGGCGTGTCGCTGATCGTGTCGTGCAGGTGTTTGGTGGTCAGGGCTATGTCAAAGGGCGCGGTATCGAGCGCTTCTACCGCGATGTCCGGGCAACTCGGATTTACGAAGGGACCAGCCAGATCCACCTGCTCAACATCGCTAAGAATTTGTACAAGAGCGCTGGCGGCTAACTGCTGTGCAATAGTCAGCGCTACCTCAAGCAACTAACAAGCGCATTGGCATTGCTCTGCATCATCTGGAAGTAGGCGTCAGGGCCGGCTCTGATGCGGGCACCAATCGGATCAAGCACGCCGCGGCGCACCGCTGTGCCTTCAATGAGTGTTGCAATGATCTGCGGCTCGAATTGTGGTTCCGCGAAGACGCACACAACTTTACGCGCTGCAATCTCGCGACGCAGTGTCTTGATGCGTCGTGCGCCGGGCGATCTACTTTCACCAAGCGATACAGCGCCGATTGCACGTATGTTGAATGCGTTTTCGAAATACTGAAATGCATCGTGGAATACGAGGAACGGCCGGTTTCGTATCGGGCCGACTGTGGCCTCAGTCGCTGCCTGCAAGTCTTTGATGCGAGCGGCAACGGCGGCAGCATTGCGTGCGAAATCGAACATGCGGCTTGGTTGTTCGAGCCCAAGCGTCTGGGCGATTGCGCCCACCATCTGGAGTGCATTGTGTGGGTCGAGCCAGATATGCGGGTCGAAGTCTTCTTTGCTGTCATGCTTGTGGCCGTGGTGATGATGCTTCGCGGTTCCCCACGCCTGACCCGTGCGGTACGGCAAACGGCGCACGTTTGATATATCGCTCATCGAGACAACGTTTGCAGACGCGTTACCGTTCTTGATTGCGGCTTCCAGAAAACGCTCGAACGGTCCACCGACGCGGAAGATGACCTGGGCGTTTTGCAACGCTGCGGCATCTGAGGGCTTCATTGCATAAGTATGTGGGGAGGCTGCACCTTTGACGATGAGATAAGGTTTGCCAATGCCGCCCATTACGCTGGCAACGAGAGAGTGTATCGGCTTCACTGTTGTGACGACGCGCAGCTCGGCATGTGCTGTGCCTGAGCACCACGCGAGCAGCGCCGCCGCCAAGATAAGTCGATAGTACAGGCTTGTTCTCTTCATCTTGCGCAATCATAACCCTGGCTTGGCACCGGAAAATGAAAGTGTTATGATATAACGGTAAGTTTCGTCAAGCCGAAGGGCGTCATGTTGAAGACTGTTGCAGATCCTGATCAAGCGGCGAGCGTGACGGCTTCGCTCGTCGAAGCGCGTGATCTTGGGATCAAGCGTGACGGTCGTTGGCTGATCAAAGGTGTTAATCTCGCTATTCGCCGCAGTGAAATTGTAACGCTCATCGGCCCGAACGGTGGCGGTAAATCCACGACAGCGAAAGCTTTACTTGGGCTTATTCGTGCTGATGCCGGCAGTGTCAGCCGCATGCCTGGGCTTAAAGTTGGATATGTGCCGCAACGTTTCGCGATTGATTGGACGTTGCCTCTCAACGTGACGCGCTTGATGACGCTAACGACATCACACGGAGCTGATGAGGTGCAGGAGGCGCTTGAGCGTGTCGGCGCTGGCAGCCTGGCGCATTCGGAAATTCATACGCTTTCGGGGGGCGAATTCCAGCGCGTTCTGCTTGCGCGGGCGATCGTCTCACGGCCAGACCTCCTGGTGCTTGATGAGCCGGTCCAGGGCGTCGACTTTTCGGGTGAGATCGCGCTCTATGAGCTGATCGGAGAGATCCGTGATGAACTCAGGTGCGGTATATTGTTGATCTCGCATGATCTGCACATTGTGATGGCTGGCACGGATACGGTTGTGTGCCTTAACGGGCATGTATGTTGTTCTGGCACGCCGCGTGATGTGGCGGCAACTGATGAGTACCGCCGTCTGTTTGGTCACCGTGGCGCGTCGGCGCTCGCAATCTATCACCATGAGCACGATCACGCGCATGACCATTGCGGCAATGTCGTTTCTCTTGACGGCCATGCGGACAGCGCCTCGGTTTCCAGCGAGAACCGTGATGCTTGATGACTTTTTTGTACGCGCACTGGTTGCCGGCATCGGCGTCGCGATCGTTGCTGGGCCACTTGGTTGCTTTGTTGTCTGGCGCAAGATGGCGTATTTCGGCGCAACCCTGTCGCACAGCGCTTTGCTGGGTGTCGCATTCGGCCTGCTTATTGGGATCGATCCGATGCTTGGCGTTGCGATCCAATGTCTTTTGATCGTGCCAGCTTTGGTGTTGCTTGAGCGGTTGAGCCCGCTGTCAACGGATTCTCAGTTGGGCATCCTGGCGCATGGCACGTTGGCGCTTAGTCTGGTGATCTTCGGCTTCATGACTTGGATCAGGGTGGATCTGACGGGCTACCTGTTTGGTGATATTCTGGCGGTAAGCGCCCGTGAGATCGCTTACATCTATACAGGCGGCGCGGTCGTGCTTGGCGTGCTGGCATGGATATGGCGACCGCTGCTCGCCGCGACGGTGAATGCGGAGATCGCTGCAGCTGAAGGCTTGCGACCGGAGCGAAGCAAAGTGATTTTTATGTTCCTGGTGGCTGCCACAATCGCGATCGGCATGAAGGTTGCCGGGGTCTTACTGATCTTATCGTTTTTGATTATTCCACCAGCTACGGCACGGGCTTATGCAGCTACACCGGAGCATATGGCAATCGGTGCTATTATAGTCGGTGTGCTTGCCACTGTGCTGGGGCTCAATGCGTCAAACCTGTGGGATACGCCCTCGGGACCGTCGATCGTGGTTGCAGCACTTGTGCTATTCATCGTCTCGTTGTTGCCGTTCAAGCGGTTCTTTGTGTCGAAGCGCACTCCAAGTCGTGAGGTTTTGTGATGGCCAAAGAAGTAAAACTTACACGCAATCAGCAAGTCGTCATGGCCGCGTTGACGGACGCTGGTCAGCCGCTCAGTGCATACCAAATCCTTGACCTTGAAGTTGTGCGTGACAACGGCCTGAAAGCGCCGTTGACGATCTATCGGGCGCTCGAAAAACTAATGGCCCTTGGGCAGGTACACCGCATCGAAAGCCTGAATGCGTTTGTCGCTTGTGATCACGAGCCGCATGCGGAGCCGGCTGCCTTTATGATCTGCCAGGATTGCCGGTGCACGATCGAGTTTTCGACGACTTCGCTCAGCCGCTCGATCGCCCGCCATGCCGGGCAACACGGGTTCCAGATGGCAGGTATGCACCTTGAGGTGTCGGGCCATTGTGAAGCGTGTGCCAGCGCGCACTGAGCAACCCTATTCTAGCTTCACTAGTTTCAGTAGTTCCCATCCTGGTAAGTCCGTAAAACCATTGAGAAGTTCGGCCTTTGTCACATAAAGGACGAGGCCGAGCAGGGCCGCTGGAATAATAACGATATGGATGAACGCCAGCAGATTGTTGATCCACGGAACGGCGATAATACTGGCGTTGATCCGCAATATCGACACGATGATCATGATGCTTACCATCATGTAATCGATCATGAATATCCAATCGGAATAGGTTGCTTGGTCGGTGTCGACTTGTGGCAGTGACAGGTATAGCGCGACGGCGGCCAACAACGCTGTGACCTGGATGGTAACGATCGCTTCCAAATTCGTTTTCGGAATGAAGATCGATAGATAGGCGACGATCAGAATGAACAACAGCGGTACAACAACCCGGATATAATAGTCAGTTGTCTCCCGCTTCATCTGCCAGACATAGCGGATGTTATAGTACGGCACGATGCTTTGCGTATGGGTAAAGGCATCGACAACGGGCAGGAAATCCTCAAAATATGAAACATACTGCCTGTCAGGCACCCATCCTTCACTGACGACGGATCTATCGCGAAACGATAGTGGTGGGGGTTGGACGATGAACGATGAACGCTCTGTCACTGCTTCTTGGTTGCAGGTTTATCGAGAATTGCTGGGTGTCGAAAGGGTACTGCGAGAAGTCCGGCGTAAACCGAAAACGGCCCGCGACTTTGTATACCTGCATATCCTTCGGATAGGCATCGCTCTCGCCGCCGTCATGCATTTCGTCGATAGATATCTCGCGGCCGTTGGTGAGCTCATCTCGTTTCGCGCGTGGGTCGAGGAACGCGTTGGCAAATGTAATGTCCTTGATTGAGAACTTACTGTTCTTGCGCATCGAGAGAAAAAACTCGGCGAAGAACGATTTTTTGTTGTTGTCGACACTTGATGCGCGAACAAGATCTATATCCAAGTACAACGTTTCGATTGATTTGAGGCCGCCTTTTCGGTTACGGACAAATTGAACCGGGGCAAGCTGTTTGCGCCCAAGGCCTGCTGGCAAGATCGCGATGGTTGGGACTTGAGCGCGAGAGCGATAGGTCGGATTAAATGACCAGTTCTCGAACAGCCCCTTGAACGCGCCGCCGCCAGCTGGCAGGCCGTCTTTACCCTTGCGGACGCTTGAATATTCGGAATTGAGATCTTTCAATACGGCACGGCGGTATTTTTCAATAGGTGTCATTTCCTTGCCAGTGCGCCCGCCACCGATGTCGAGTGTTGCGCCGGTCCCGGCTGCGCTCGTCGCGATCAAATTTATCATGTCGGCAAACATCGCGCCTTCCTTGGCAGCAAGGATATTTGCAGGGGAATATGTGGAAGGAACATAGGTCGCATAGTACTTGTTGCAATCTTCCTTGACCCATTTTTCAGCAGAGGCGGCTTCGCGGCCAGCAAAAAACCATGCCTCCGGCTCACCTTGTCCCAAGACCTTGAATATACGATCATTTTCAATCTCAGGAACGGTCGCCCAATCGATTCCGTAGATGGGTTGCGGGTATTGCGCGCGCGCTAAATCGGCTCCCCGACGTTTCAAGTGGGTAGCCTGAGGTCGAGCTTGCCAGCTATGAGGTAGGTGACGGCCTTCAAGGTCTTGCTGTTTCGGTAGCCGCGTGCCTTGGCTTTGGCGGCCTGAACGAGACTGTTGATTCCCT
>CAJQQK010000252.1 GCA_905480435.1 uncultured Hyphomicrobiaceae bacterium
ACGTGTGGCTCTACAATCAGCAGCTTCCTCAATCAGCCTTGGGCAGTAAGACGCCCTTGCAGACGATGAAAGAATGGCACAAAATCAAACCAGAGCTGTTCTGGAAACAGCCAAACTACCTTCCGGGATGTGACAGCTAGACTTACAATAATGGTCGTTTTCATTTTCATGTCGCAACCTCCCAGAGTTTTTGTTTTTATGGGGATTTCGAATACCAAAGTAATGACCGTCTAAACAGTGCTGGCGCGCAAAAATCCCTCCTCGAGAATGTTCTTCGATAAGCCCCACGGAGTCAACGGCAATCAAGAATGTTGCGAGTCCGTGCTCGGGCAACATGATTGAAGGTGTGCTGGTTCAATCGAGAAAAGTGAATGTGGGAAGGACAACTGGATGCAAAACGAAATCTGATAAACTAGGAAAACTGGGCAACTCATTTGGGCGACAACATCTTTGAATGCGTGCTATTGACCGGGGCTTGATTGAGCGGAGAGCCTTATGACCAGCGGCCTTGCCATGTGCCGCATTAGCAGCCCGAGCATATGGCTGCGCCGACTAGCGAAGATTACATAAAATCCCTTTGCCAAGACGGAACCGCCCACATATAGCCTCAGGCCAAAAGGCTTAATAATGAATAGTCTGAGGCTAGATTAGCGATTCAAGCTCGCCACAGCCTTTTGCCGCCAATCACTGCCGGTATCGTCGATCCAGGCCTGTGTCAGTTTTTCTGTGATCGGGCCGGGAGCACCGTTCGCCATGTCGATACCGTCGATTGATTTTACCGGTAACAGGCAAATGGAATTGGCGCAAAAGAACGCCTCGTCGGCAGTTAGCAGATCGTAGGGCGTTAAGTTGCCTTCTCGAACCGCAACACCTAAACGCTTTGCCAACTCGAGAATATAGGTGCGGTTGATACCAACCAGACAGTTTGTCGGAGCCGACGTCAGCAATTCGCCGTTACGCACGATGAAGCAGTTGTAACTCGGCCCTTCGGCCATGAAACCCTGCATATCGAGCATGATGGCCCAGGCGTTTGCCTGCTTGGCTTCGAACTCCGCTTGAATGTGATTCATCTTGCCGCCAATTTTGGCGCGCGGTTCAACGCATTCCGGTGGTGTGCGACGCACTGAGGTCACAACAGCAGGTACACCTTCCAGATAGCCATGCGCAAAGCGCTGGTAGTCCATCGGCAGGGTAAAGATCGCGACGGTATGCGCGGTTGGATCCAAATCAGTATCAATCGAAACACCACCGCCGCGCGTCACCCAGTGATTGATTCGAAACTCTTCGCCCGGGCGATACACATCGCGATTGCGTTCAATCAACTCCATCGACACGGCCTCCATCTCATCTGCGCTCATGTCCGGTTCAAGACGCGCATAGCGGCAAGACAGATACAACCGATCGATGTGGTCGCGCATGCGCCATGGTTTGCCGTCGAAGGTGCGCGATGAATCATAGACACTGTCACCGTAGAGAAAGCCACGGTCGAGAATGGATACCTTTGCCGCCGACTCAACAACATACTGGCGGTGCAAATAGGCAATGCGTTCACTCATGGAATTTCACCTCTTATGCCAAGTTCAATACGAAGGTGTCGAAGTGCCGGGCCAACAAGGCGCAAGGCAGAGAGTTTACTCTAGCTGCATTCGATTGACGAAGAACGCCCCTGGTGCTGATGCAAATAAGCAGAACTCCTCATGTCAGTGAGACGGTCGATTGCCGACCGGGATTAAGTGTGCGCGCTTCTACCGTTGTAGGGATGGATCACCAGGCAACAACGGTTACATCTGCCCGGACGGAGAAGATTCAGATCTTGTCAAGGCTTTCGGTTAGTGCCTGATCGAGGATCGTGACTGCGCGGTCGATTTCTTCTGTCGATACCGTCAACGGTGGTGCAATACGCCAGACTGATCCGCGCTCCGGGCGACGGCGGATGTTCATCGAGAGCCCCAGTTCGAAGCAGCGTTCGGTAGTCAATGCACCGAGGTCGTGAAATGGTTCACGTGCGTGACGGTCTTTGACAAGCTCGACGCCGATCAATAACCCGTCGCCGCGAATATCGCCGATCGCCTCGTGGCGCTGTTGCAAGTCGCGCAGGCCTTTCGTCAGATATTCTCCCATTAAGATAGCGCGTGGCATCAGTTCTTCGCGCGCAATGGTGTCCAGCACAGCAAGGCCAACATTAGCGAGCAGAGGATCAGAAACGTGACTGGTGTAGAATGTGAACCCGGCGTGGTGAGCTTCTTCTTCAATCTCGGCCGATGTAACAGTGGCTGAGAGCGGCAGGCCGCCGCCCAAGGTTTTGGAAAGTGTCATGATATCCGGCACGACACCCAGTTTGGCTGCAGCGGTGGCAGTCCCGAGACGCCCAAATGCTGTTTGCGCTTCATCGAATATCAACTTCATGCCTCGGTCTTGCGCCGCGCTCTTAAGCTGGTCGAAATATCCTTCAGGCGGCACGATGATACCGCCGGCAGAAACAACAGGCTCGGCAATGATTGCCGCCGGTTCACCATCAGTTGCCATGTCAAACATCTTAAGGCCGACGCGGAGGCAGGACATGTCGCATGTGTCGCGGCAGTGCTCGATCGGACAACGATAGGCATTCGGTTCCGGTATGACGTGATTACCTGGAATCTTGGGGCCATACCCACGCCGATCACTGGCAAAGGTAGCGGCAGCCGAGCCACCTGTTGTGCCGTGCCATGAACCGCCAAGGGCAATGACTTCGTAACCCCCAGTGGTGATTTTCGCGAGACGCAACGCCGCTTCGTTGGATTCGCTGCCGGTATTGAGAAACAGTGACTTCTGCAACGGCGGTGGCAACCAATCAGCAAGTAACCGCCCCAGCTTGACGACGGACTCGGGTATCATGCCCGAAAACATATGCAGCGCCGTGTCGCAACTGTTCTTGATTGCTGTTGTTATGGCGGGATGGTTATGGCCGAGCGTGGCGCACATCTGACCGGATGTGAAATCCAAGATCTCGCGGCCTTCGTCATCAGTGACGATGGTGCCCTTGGCCGTTCGGAACAGATTGGGGAATGCGTCCCCGCCATACCGGATCAGGGCGTCCTTGGCAGCGGCTCTCAGTTCGGGGTCCATCGATGCCTTCCCTCTGCTATTTGGTTTCATTGATAGGATCAGCCCCACCGTCCAGAATTGCGCTCGGCAGCTTCTCTGCTGACAAAACCACCGTCGACATCCACGGTCACGGCGGTTGGATTGCGTTCGCCCGGATCACTGCTCAAATGGATCGCAAGCTTGGCATTTGCGTCCTCGTGCAGTGCGAAATCAGTGAACATGTAATCGATATCGACGCCAATTCTCAGCATGTGTTGTCACCCGGGCGGTTCATTGATGGGCACCCAACGAGTGAATGCCAAACAGACGTTTGCACGTATGATCATCAGAATAAAGCCCTATGCTTTGCTCTGCGGTCCGTTCAAAGCGGGCGTTCAAAAGCCACTCGAGCACATCTCCGCCATCGCTAAATAGCGGAGCGACACTCGGTCGCCAACTCGAAAGACCATTCTATGTCAGCAATGTCCGCTGAGTTACCGTTACGGCATTGCCAAGTATCGAGTTGGCGTGAACCACTTACTACCGTTCATGATGCTGTGGACGGCTCCTCCCGCCGGCATCTAGGTGCCAATATGGTTGCTGTTGAAGTAACCATCAAAAGAGGAGCCGACCATGAAAGATATTACAACGATTGGCCTGGACACTGCCAAGTCTGTTTTTCAAGTGCATGGCGTTGACGCGTCGGGCGAGACTATTCTTCGCCGCCAGTTGAAGCGCCGTCAAGTCCTGGCATTCTTTGCCAAGCTCCCGCCGTGCCTTGTCGGGATCGAAGCGTGTGGAGCGTCACATTATTGGTCACGCGAGCTCACTAAGTTGGGACATACAGTCCGGTTGATCCCACCGCGTTACGTCAAGCCGTATGTGAAGAGCCAGAAGAACGATGCAACGGATGCTGAGGCGATCTGCGAGGCAGTCACAAGGCCGAACATGCGTTTCGTGCCGACCAAAACTCGCGAGCAACAATCCATTCTAATGCTTCATCGCACGCGGCATTTGCTTGTGCGCCAACGCACTTCGACTATCAACGCAATCCGCTCCCACTTGGCCGAGTATGGCATTGTTGCGGGCGTTGGTCGCAATGGCGTCGAAGCATTGCTCAAAGTTATTGCGGATGAACAAGATGATCGCGTTCCAGCCGTAGCACGTGACTGCCTCATGGCACTCGGTGCGCAGCTTGAGATGCTCAAACGACAGATTCTCGAACTTGACGCTAAGATATTAGCGACCCACCGCAGCAATGAACTGAGCCGCAGGCTAGAGGCAATTCCCGGCGTCGGTCCTTGCATTGCAACGGCGCTAATTGCCAGCATTCCCGATCCAAAGGCATTCCGTTCGGGCAGACAGATGGCGGCTTGGATTGGTTTGGTTCCCAAACAGAATTCGTCGGGCGGCAAAGATAGACTGGGTGGCATCACCAAAGCTGGCGATCGATATCTGAGATCGATGCTGATGCTTGGCGCACTCTCTGTTATCAAGCGTGCCAAACAATTAGGATACACG
>CAJQQK010000253.1 GCA_905480435.1 uncultured Hyphomicrobiaceae bacterium
CCCTCCTATGGACGACCAGGACGGCCTGCACTGTGCTTGATTGCGGGCACGAATAGGAGCAAAAGGAAAACAGCTCAGACGATCATCCGTGCACGGGGCCGGATACCCCAGAATGCATGACCGGATACGGTGGAATAGGCATGGGGTACTGTCGCAAATAACTTTGAATGACTGCGGGGGCTTTGCTGTCCTTGACTGAGTTCCAAAAAGAGACCTCCGCCTGCAGCAGGAAGGACGGCACCGCAGGCTTGGATGCCTGAGGGTGTCGTCGTTTCTGGCCGCCCAGGTAGATCCGCTGTAACATACCATCTCTAGTCCACGGAACCTGAGCACGCGTTGTACGATAGACCTTCTCCTTCACGTTTTGGAAAAGGTCGAGGTGATCCAGCCCTGGCTTGGCAAGCTCCGTTGCAAGTGTTGCAGCATAGGGACCGCTATCGATGCCTTCATCGCTTGCCGTCTCTCCCGGGTCCGTGGAGAACGCAATCAGCATACCTCGACGCGTGTCGACCGGTACAAAGCCTTTGCCGCCACGTGTCGATGCGTTAAGCAGATTCCGGCATGCATCAAAAACAACGAAATGCGCGGCATTGGACGCAAGTTGCGAAAGCTTTGAAACAATATCGTCGAGCGCGATTGCTTTGAACCAAACTTGGCGGTCAAGGTCTTTGACACCGACCGGGATCAGATAGTTGCGCCGGTCGCGCTTGTTCGCCGCGCCATGGCCCGAATAGTAAAAGAACCCGACCGCATCCTCTCCGCCGGCACTTAATCGCTCGACATAGCGGTCCACCGCATCAAGCAATGCGACACGATCTGCATTTTGAACGATCTGTATCGCGTCTTTCTTGAAGCCGGCTTTCTGAAGGGCGATTGCAATAAGCTGAACATCTTTTTTGGGGTTCTTGAGTCGTCCCACGCGCGGCGCGTAATCTTGATTGCCAATCAATAACGCCAAGCGCTTTTGAGCCGTCACCGGCTCAACGGTGAGGACCGATAGAATAATAAAGATCAGTGTCGCAATTCGCAGCATCGTCGGAAACTCAAATCAAGTATAATTCGATAAATCTTAGGGTATCGCTGTTCGCACAAGCTGACAACCAATGGCCAGAACATAGATCATGCCGTGAGTTTTGCAGATCAGTCTTCGGCCTCGCGCCTTAACAACAACGGACATTTTAGCGGCATATCAGTCTTAGTTCTGAAACCGCGCAAATGATATCGCGATTGCATTTGAAGCCTCCCCCCCGACAACGAACGCGCGTACACTCGCGTCGTGTTTCCCGTCTGCACTTCCCGTTAGCTGTCCTTCGTACTGTATTACGATCAGAATGCTTTCGCTTTGATGCTTTCAAGTTTGCCTTATTAGCTGGCTTCGCGACTGTACTCGGACAGGCAGGCGCCTTCGTCCGTTCCAGCACCGCCAGACCTTCTTGAGTGGGAGCCCTTGTCGGCAAATTCAGCTTCGCGTAGCGGTTAAACATTGTCATCGACCGTTGGCTGCCTTTACCCCAAAGCCCGTCGATAGGCCCTGTGAGGCAACGGTGCCTTTTCAGCTCGGCTTGAGCACGTTTGGTGAAATCAAGCGGATTCCCGTCCTCACTGACCTGTGTAGATTGATTTGCATTGGGCGTTTTTACCGCCAGAGCCGGTCGCTCACGTGACAGAGCGGCCATCTGCAAACGCGATGCATTTTGGGTATCCTGCTCAGTCTTCTTTTTTGCGGCGTTTGCTTCCTCGGTCGCTTTCATTGCAGTCAGGCGTTGTTTCTTCGACTGTTCAATGGCTTTCTTGGCGTTCTCAGCATCACGACGCACTTTGCGCAATGCTTCTATATGTTTTGCCCTCACCATCCTGATTTGGGCGTCGCGACGCTGCTTTTCGGCCTGAAGTTCGGCTTGCTGCGCCGCGCGAAGCACTCGTTGTTTAGCTAACGCCTGCTCGCGCGATTTCTTGATCTCCGTTGACCTGTCAATCAGAACGCGCGCCAGACCAGAAAACGCACCGCGCTGATGCTGTGCGAGATATCTTTGAAGCGCGACCGGATCCTGGCTATCTTTCACCGCGTTCCATAAGGCCAGTTCGGCGCGCTGCAAGGAGGATGGTTGATCCGGCTTGCGAACCGGAAGCTTGATTTTCTCGCCACCCAAATAAATGCGTTGCAACATGCCATCTCGTGTCCACGGCACTTGAGCGCGCGTTGTTTGGTAGACCGTCTCCTTCACATTTTGAAAGAGATCGAGATGATCCTGCCCCGGTTTCGTCAACTCGGCAGCAAGCGCCGCGGCATAAGGGCCACTCCTACTACCCTCGTCAGTTGCGGTTTCTCCGGGGTCTGTCGAGAACGCGATTAACATCCCGCGTCGCGTATCGACAGGAAGAAACCCTTTGCCGCCACGTGTTGGGGCATTGAGCAAGTTACGGCACGCATCAAAAACGACAAAGTGTGCCGCATTGGAGGCAAGCTGGGAGAGTTTTGAGACAATATCATCGAGCGCTATGGCCTTAAACCAAACCCGTCGGTCGAGGCTTTTGACACCAACAGGGATCAGATAATTGCGCTTGTCCCGTTTGTTGGCGACGCCGTGCCCGGAGTTGTCAGGCGACACGACAAACTGACCCTCTGACGCCATGAGGAAGTGACCCTCTTGGCGAGTTATCCAGAGGGAACTTTCATGGAACAGACGCAACACAATGCATCCTGCACGGCCTTGAGGGCATTGCGGGGTGATGAG
>CAJQQK010000254.1 GCA_905480435.1 uncultured Hyphomicrobiaceae bacterium
ACGCAACTACATGTCCATGATAACAATAGCTGCTATCGTTCTATGGCTGCGCTAACTGTCCACAGCTCCTAGAGCGGCGGCCAACAGCCCTCGATGAATTTGCTGAGAAGCTGAGCTCGGTCTGTAACGCCCGCCTTGCGATAGACGGCTTTACGTTGCGCTTTGGATGAACGCCGCCACAGCATCGGCGGCAACCTGCATATGATCAGCAAATGTGAAGCCCGATTTCTTGCGTGGCTTGAGATCGTGATCACCGTCTTCGAGCCAGCACAGGTCGATGCGGCTGTCCAACTCGTAGGTTGCAACTTCATCGCGGCTACCGAGCGGATCACGAGTGCCTTGCACAATCAGCGCCGGACAGTCGAACATCGCCAGATGAGCCGTGCGCAGCGTTTCCGGTTTGGCTGCGGGATGAAATGGATATCCGAGACAGACGAGCCCGGCGATGCTGCCTGCTGCAAACAAACCGGGCGCTGCCAAGCTCGCAACGCGGCCGCCGAGCGACTTACCGCCGATCAACAGGGGCAGGCTTTCGTCCGTTTCGGCAACGAACACCGCAACCGCCGCCTCATACTCTGGAACTAACTTGTCACCGCGTGGCGCCGGGCGACGTTTTCCGCTGATACGTCTGGCGGCCATGAACTCAAATTCGAACCGCGCAACGCTGATGTTTCGTTCAGTAAGAAGTGCCGCAAAATCGTTCAGCCACGGATGGTCCATTGGCGCGCCGGCGCCGTGCGTCAGAAGGATACGTGCAATCGGGCTTTGTGCTTCATCGTGCAGGAACATCATGCCCTCTCACTGGCGCCGTGCTATGGGCTGGACAACTTGTCGTTTCAACAGAGAACCGCCCATGCCCTGGTTGATCCTAACTGCCACCATCATACTCGAAGTGATTGGCTCGACGATGATGAAATTGTCGAACGGATTCACGCTATTCTGGCCGTCGGTCGCGGTCTTCGTTTGCTACGGCTTGTCGTTGATCGGTCTGACGATCGTGCTCAAAACCATCGATCTGTCCGTTGCCTATGCGATTTGGTGCGGTGTTGGCATTGCGTTGATAGCCCTGATCGGGATTTTCTTTTTCAAGGAGCCGCTCACCGTCCAGCGCGTTGCCAGCCTGGTTCTGATCATCGTCGGCGTGGTTGGCTTGCAATTGTCATCGGGAGAAGGGGCTTAATTGCCATGATATGGAGACCTTGCCATGCCTGACGCGGGCGGACCGGAAGTGATCTGGCGCATCGGTGCCTTCATTGCTGTTTTTGCGATCATGGCGGCTCTCGAAAGTGTCTCTCCGAAACGTCGGCTAACGTATCGACGCCTCACCCGCTGGCGCACCAACTTCGGCATCGTGCTGCTTGGCAGCTTGGCCGTTCGCGCGATGGCGATGTTGCCCGGCTTACTTGGTGCTGCAGCTGTGCCACTCGTCGCGGTAAGTGCCGCCTTCCTGGCTGCCGATCGGGACTGGGGCCTGCTCAACACGGTAGCGCTGCCCGCCTGGCTGGAGATTATCGTTACGCTGCTCGTGCTCGATTTCGCGATCTGGCTGCAGCACGTTGCCTCGCACAAAATTCCGATGCTTTGGCGCCTGCATCGGGTGCATCATGCCGACGTGGAATTCGATGTCACAACGGCCATTCGGTTCCATCCGATCGAGATTGCACTATCGATGCTCTACAAGGTTCTTTGGGTGCTGGTGCTCGGGCCATCGGTACTGGCCGTGATAATTTTCGAAGTCATCCTGAGCAGCTGTGCGCTATTCAATCACGCCAATGTCGCGCTACCGCTGGGGCTCGACCGACTTTTGCGCACGCTCATCGTGACGCCCGATATGCACCGCGTTCACCACTCAACCGAGCAATCCGAACACGACACCAACTATGGTTTCAACTTGTCGGTCTGGGATCGACTGTTTGCCACCTATAAAGCTCAGCCGGACGCGGGACACGATAGAATGACAATCGGCCTGAAGCCTTACCAGAACGATGCGCCCACACGTTTTGGCTGGTCTTTATGGTTGCCGTTCAAATAACGACGCTGGCCGACAACGTGATTGAACGATTTACGTCGCCAACTCACCAGCAAGGCCTTTTTTGATCAGTGCCTGCGTTTCTACGACACCGTAAAGCGCGATGAACGAGCCAAATCGCGGCCCTTGGCTTTGGCCCAGCAGCACCTCGTAAATCGCCTTGAACCAATCGCGCAACTTATCTGCAAAACCGCGCGTCTTGCCGATCTCAAACACAATCGTCTGGAGCTGCTCGGCGGTGGCGTCAGTTGGCGCATCATTGAGGGCGACATCCAATGCTTCCAGAGCTGCACGCTCTTCGTCAGTTGGCGCCCGGAAGGTTTTGGTTGGTTTTACAAACGTATCGAAATAGCGGATCGCGTAGCCGACCAGCTCATCAAGCAAAGGATGCGTTTCAGGGCTCGCATCCGGCGCCATGCGCTTGATAAAGCCCCACAGCACAGCCTTGTCGTGCGCGTTCGATGCCGAAACCAGGTTGAGTAGTAGCGCGAAACTAACCGGCAGCTCGGTGACTTCCGGCGAGCCGGTGTGGATATGCCAGGTCGGATTGTCGATCTGCTTGTCAGGCGTTTCCTGTCCGAACTTGGAGAGAAATGTCAGGTATTCATCGACCGCCTTGGGGATCACATCGAAGTGCAACTTCTTCGCGGATTTTGGCTTCTGGAACATATAAAGCGACAGGCTCTGCGGACTGGCATATTCGAGCCATTCCTCGATCGTGATGCCATTGCCTTTGGATTTTGATATTTTCTCGCCGTTCTCATCAAGAAACAGCTCGTAGTTAAAGCCTTCCGGTGGCGCACCGCCCAGCGCACGGCAGATCTTCGAAGAAAGATTGACCGATTCGATCAGGTCTTTGCCGGCCATTTCATAGTCGACGCCAAGCGCCGTCCAGCGCATCGCCCAGTCGGCCTTCCACTGGCATTTGACGCGGCCACCGGTCACCGGTGTGGTTATCTCGTCACCCGTTTCAGGGTCGACATAAGTCACCGTGCCGGCTGCAACATCGCGCGCGATCATGGGCACCTGCAGCACCTTGCCGGTGCGCGGGCAGACCGGAAGGAATGGCGAATAAGTCTTCTGGCGCGCTTCGCCAATGGTCGGCAGAATAATGCCCATGACCTTGTCGTAGACGGCGAGCATTTTTAGCAGCGTCTCGTCCATCATGCCGGACTGGTAGCAATCGGTCGCCGAGAAGAACTCGTACTCAAAGCCAAACTGGTCGAGGAATTTTCGCAACCGAGCGTTGTTATGGTGCGCGAAACTCTCGTGTCCACTGGCGCCATCCCCGCCGGAGAATGGATCCGGCACCTTGGTCAGCGGCATATCGAGATACTGCCCCAGCATCTCCTGGTTCGGCACATTGCCCGGCACCTTGCGGAAGCCATCCATGTCGTCGGAGAAACAGATCAGCCGCGTTTTGCGCTGACCTTCCGTCAACACTTCAAATGCGTGCCGAACCATGCTGGTGCGCGCAACTTCGCCGAAGGTGCCAATATGCGGCAAGCCCGACGGGCCATAACCGGTTTCGAAGATCACAGTCTTGTCGGCGCCACCCGGAGATTTCTCAAGGCGCTTTATCAGGCGCCGCGCCTCTTCGAACGGCCAGGCGCGTGCCTTCCCGGCAAGCTCGGCAAAATTCAATGCATCAGACATATCGGCGTTCCCAGATCATATCCCAAAGGCGCGGCCCTTAAGGTCGATCGCATAACCTATTTTCATGGGCGGTCAAAACGGATAGTTGGCCAAGATGGCTTTCATACCGGGCTTAGTTGTGTAATTTTTTGCAATCTGAGCCGAGCGCCGCTGCCGGCAATGCAATTCCTCAAGGAGAACTCAGCGCATGACGCAGTCCGGCCACATCGTTTTTAGCCAGATGGATGAAGTTGTTTTTGGCAAACCAGCCGGAGAAGCGGTTGCCCAAATGGCTGAGAAGCTGGGTGCAACACGCATTTTTCTGATGGTCAGCGGCACACTAAATCGCGAAACCGATGAAATCGAGCAGCTGCGCCGCGCACTCGGCAATAAATGCGTTGCGACGTTCGACAACATGCCACCGCACACGCCGCGCAGTGCCGTGATTGCAGCAACAGATCAGGCTCGGGCATGCGACGCCGACCTGATCGTAACGCTCGGTGGTGGCTCAATTACAGATGGCGCCAAAGCCGTGCAACTTTGCTTGTCGAACAACATTCACGCGCCAGATGACATGGATGGTTTGATGCCCGTTGCCGGCCCTGATGGTGTTGTCGGGCCGCCAGCTGGATTAAAACCGCCAACGGTACGCCAGATTTCGATACCAACGACGTTGTCTGGTGGAGAGTTTAGCGGCATTTCGGGCGTCACCGATGAACGCAATAGGGTCAAAACGCTTGTTCGGCATCCAACAATCATTCCACAGGCGGTCATTCTTGATCCCGCAGTCACCGTGCACACGCCGGAATGGCTGTGGCTATCGACCGGCATTCGTGCCGTTGACCATTGTGTCGAAGGGATCTGTTCCGGCGAGGCCCATCCGTACGGAGATGCGCAAGCACTGCAGGGGCTCGCTCTGTTGGCGCAAGGACTACCGCGCGTCAAAGCAGACCCGAACGACATTCAAGCCCGGCTCGACTGCCAGATGGGAACTTGGCTGTCGATGGGGCCACTGGCATCAGGTGTGCCGATGGGTGCCAGCCATGGCATCGGCTACGTGCTCGGTGCCGTATTTGATATTCCTCACGGTCACACGTCGTGCATCATGCTGCCGGCCGTGATGCGCTGGAATAAGCCTGTCAACGCTGAGCGCCAGACGCTGATTTCAACGGCGATGGGTCGCCCCGGCGAAGACGCTGGCGTTGTGTTGGATGAGTTCATCGGCGGTCTTGGCATGCCACGCAGTCTCGCCGCTGTTGATGTCGGACCGGAGCATTTCGACCGCATCGCAGAGCAAGCGATGGGCACGCCCTGGGTTCCACGCAATCCCCGCCCGATCCCAACGCCAGCCGAGGTCAAAGAGATATTGGAGATTGCGGCCTGATCCGACCCAGGCCGTATCACCCGACGTATGATCCCCCGTTGCAATCCAGCACGGCGCCTGAAACGTAAGAAGCTGCCGGCGTTAAGAGCATCATGATCAGCCAGGCTATTTCGTCGGCCTCACCCATCCGGCCCCGCGGCAGCGCTGCGGCATCGACCTTCGAGCCGGCAGTCATGGCTGTCTGGATGGGGCCGGGCGCGACGCCGTTGATTAAAACATTGCGACCAACGGCGTGGCGCGACAACCAGCGAATGACGACGTGAACGGCGCCTTTCGAGGCTGAATAATCCAACGGGGTCGATAGTGCCGTGCCGCCTGTGCGGCCAGCAACCGAACCGATCATAACGATCGAGCCGCCGCCGTTTTCTGCCATGTGATCGGTGAACGCGAGGCCTAGTTCAATTGGCACGCGCACGTTCACGTCCATGGTCTTTGAGAAGCGCTCGCGCAGATTATCGGAATCCTGCAGCGGCGTGCGACCCAGGATACCGGCACAGTGCGCAAGGCCGTGGATTGGCCCCTTGGCAATCAGTTTTTCGGCAAAATTGTCTTCGGTGAGGTCGCCCTGAAGGACGTCAACCTTTGCGCCCTTGGCTTCAAGCTCCTTTTGCACGTAGGAAAGCGGTGCCATATCGTTAAGCAGAAGCGTTGCGCCAAGATCGACTGCCGCATGGGCTGTTGCCCGGCCGATGCCGCTTGCCGCTCCGGTCACGCAAATGCGGCGCTCCGCGAGGCTGAGTGCTGATGGTAGTGGCAAACTGGTCATGGCTCGGGCTTCCTTTTCATTCAGATCGGATGTCTCCAACCTAAACGATGCATCGAATGCGACCGAAATCAAAGCGGGCAACGCGTATTGCTGTGAGATTGCGATGCTATTATCGCAGAGCGGATCAGCGCAAAGCGACCAGACACATGTTTGGAGAATAGTTGAATTATAGGAATGGTGGCGGACGACGTTATAGAGCTTGTGCCTTGTCGCCTCGCGCTCTTGCCACCGATACGCCGGCAGCGCCAATTGGAATTACTCAGCCGATCATCGATTGCGTCATGCGGATTAGAGATAAGCGACAACAGATTTGCCTAGTTCATGGCAGCATTGCTCGTCGCACGGCAAATCAAAACCTGTATCAACCATGCTGCGCCAGCCCTGGACGAAAAAGCGATTTTCCTCAGTCAAGCAGCACTGGCCATTCTTGACCGAAACAGGTTCGACAGCGAAGAAATATCAGAAATCATCACACAAGGTTAACGGATAGAGCACGATGCGCGATGCTTAAAACCCGTCGCGTTTAATAGGAGCCTTAAATCACCAGAAGATTGGGCGTTTTAAGTCGCACGGTGAATCCCTTAAAACGCGACATGCTGTAGGTTTCTCAGCCACACGCAGATCAATGCCTTCTCGAATTGCTTCGCGTCTTAAGACTAAGTGTCACATCCCGGAAGGTAGTTTGGCTGTTTCCAGAACAGCTCTGGTTTGATTTTGTGCCATTCTTTCATCGTCTGCAAGGGCGTCTTACTGCCCAAGGCTGATTGAGGAAGCTGCTGATTGTAGAGCCACACGTA
>CAJQQK010000255.1 GCA_905480435.1 uncultured Hyphomicrobiaceae bacterium
GGCTCTGGGAACCTGGGCGGCCGGCACGCATTCGCACGAGTGGATTGCGGCGACGTGCTGAAAATTGTGATTTACGCCGATAAAACGGTCTTTGACGCGCGCCACGCGACCATGCTGAATCAAACTCTGTCACTCTCTAACGTTTTGGAAACTCTATTTGTTTACCTTGACCGGTAGCGAGATGTAACTCGCGCCGCTTCACTTCCTGGCGGCTGTATTGCGTAGAGTTTAGAGAGTAGCGGGCGCGTAGCGGTCCCTGTATCGACCATGTCCAACGACCACCACAATGGCCAGCCGCCACGGCTGTTGCCACGAACAATCGAAGATGTGTTGCGCAGTTGGATGCTGCGCGGCGGAGGCGCCATGTTGGTTGCCGCGTCGGCGCTGATTTGGATTGCGATGCTGACCTGGTCAGCAAACGACCCAAGCCTCTCCCACAATACATCAGAACCAGCGCAAAACCTGCTCGGTCCCTTTGGCGCGGTTATCGCTGACTTCTTCTTCCACACACTCGGCCTTTCTGTTGTGTTCTTCGTCGTGCCCCCATTGGTGCTTGGCCTGCAGCTGATGTTCGGCGATCCAATTACAGATCAGCGCCGAAGACTGGCGATGATGGCCATCTCAACCTTCGCAATCGCGGCGGGATGCTCGGCATTGCCGATGGTTGCTTACTGGCCACTGGAACTCGGTTATGGCGGCATCATTGGTGATTTCGCATACAGCGTGGTTGCGAGCATTCTGACGGAAGTTGCACCCGATGCAGGCGGCGCGATCGCCGGGCTGCTGTTCTTCGTGCTTGGTTTCTGGGCGTTTTCACGAGCCGTATGCCTCGATCGCTACAATGTTTTTGCTTTGCCACTGCCGCAGTTTGGACGCCGAATTCGCGAGAGAAGCGCTGGTCTGGCTTCTCAGATACCGCTTGCCGCCAGTCTGTGGCAGCGAGATGCTGAGCGGCCGCTGCATACTGAAACCCAACAAGGTTATCGCGATACACCCGACCACTCGACCAACGCTTGGCAGTTGAATGTAAAGGGCGCGCCTACTGAACCGGAACCACCTGAATGGTCCATGGACGCACCGCTTCATGCCTACCAGCACAGCGACATGTCCGCCGACGGGGCCGCTGTTGCTGCGCCATCGCAGGCCGCAAATGACTATTTCGAAACGGATGGCGACCACGACCACCCACAAAACCAGACAATCCTTCTTGGCGACGAGATGGACCAGGGCCAGGACGACCTGCCGAACGTTCTGAAACGTGCTCGCGCGGAAGTTGCCGATATTCTGCCGCCTAAACACATGCCCCCTAAGCACATGGCGCCAAGGCACGCGGCACCAATACGTCAGGCCAGGCCAGCTGCTTCCGGTCTAGGTGAACACGCCACAAGTAACTCACCAACCGCATCTCCGGCGCAACGCCCGATCGTTGTCGCAACCGGATATCGCCGACCAAGCTTGAACTTGCTGAAAGCACAGAAAGCAGCGCAGCCTTCAGCTGACTCGTCACCGACTGTTCTACAAGGCCGGGCGCGGATGCTGGAAGATGTGCTGAGTGATTTCCGGATCAAGGGCGCGATCCGCGACGTGCGGCCAGGTCCTGTGATCACAATGTTTGAGCTGGAACCTTCCCGCGGCACGAAGACATCACGCGTGATTGCGCTGGCAGATGACGTTGCCCGATCGATGAGTTCTGCTTCGGCACGGATCTCAGTTGTGCCGGGCCGCAATGCGATCGGCATAGAACTACCCAACACCAGGCGCGAGACATTCGGCTTGCGTGAATTGATTGACAGCCAGGCATTTGTGGACAGCACCGCGAAGCTGCCGATCGTGCTTGGCAAAGGGATTGACGGCGAAACCGTCCTGACAGATCTGGCCCGGATGCCACATATGCTGGTTGCAGGCACCACCGGATCCGGCAAGTCGGTTGGCGTCAACGCGATGATCCTGTCGCTCATCTATCGGCTCGGACCGCAGGACTGCCGCTTCTTAATGATTGACCCGAAAATGCTGGAGCTTTCAGCTTACAACGGTATTCCGCATCTACTCACGCCCGTTATCACAGATCCGCAAAAAGCGGTGACGGCACTGTCCTGGGCGGTGGGAGAGATGGAAGAGCGATACAAGCGCATGGCCGAGCTTGGCGTGCGTAACATTGATGCGTTCAACAACCGTGTGCGCCACGCTAAACGGATGGGCGAGAAGCTCGGCCGAACCGTGCAGACCGGATTTGATCCCAACACGGGCGACGCTGTCTTCGAAGAAACCACGCTCAAAGCTGAGTCGCTTCCTTACATTGTTATCGTGGTCGACGAGTTCGCAGATTTGATGGCGGTCGCTGGCAAAGAAATCGAAGGCCTCGTCCAAAGACTGGCGCAGATGGCGCGGGCGGCCGGAATCCACATGATCATGGCAACGCAACGGCCATCCGTTGATGTTGTGACCGGTACAATCAAGGCCAACTTCCCGACCAGATTAAGCTACCGCGTGGCATCGCGGATCGACAGCCGGACAATTCTGAACGAGCAAGGCGCGGAGCAGCTGCTTGGCCAGGGTGATATGTTGTTCCTTGGCAGCACCGGCGACGTGGAGCGTGTTCATGGACCATTCGTTTCCGACGAAGAGGTTGAGGCGATAACGACATCGCTGCGTAACACCTATCCATCCGATTATGTTGCAGACCTACTGGACGGTGAAATAGTCGGATCTGAGATCCAATCTGCCAGCGGCAACAAGAGCAGCGATCTTTATGAGGAAGCAGTTGCCATTGTTCAACGCGATCAGAAAGCTTCGACCAGCTATCTGCAACGGAGGCTCTCGATTGGCTACAACCGTGCTGCCGATCTGATTGACCGAATGGAAGAGAATGGCGTGATAAGCCCAGCCAACCATGCCGGCAGACGCGATATTCTGTTGGCTGGCTAAAGCACGTTGCGTCAAATAGAAGGCTTAATTGCCCGAAGATTGGGCGTTTGAAGTTGCGTCGTGAATCCTTTCAAACGCGACACGCTGTGGACCCACACTCGCAGAGTGCCATCACCCACAAATCCTCACAGAATGTAATTATCTGTCTACAAACGGGCGCGTATGTTCGGGACGTGTGGACGGCGGAGAATTGCCTCTTGCTGGCTGCGATCGGCTATTCTAGGCCAGACGTAGACGCTGGCATATGTAGCTGCACCGACACTTTCGACAGCCATTTTGCTGGTGCCTCGCTAATGTCTCATTGTTGCTTAACTGGCAGTGCTAAGACTACGAAGAAGGGCCCGTGCCGCTTACGCGACGGCGCCACAGCAGACCATCGCGCGGCCCCACACGAGGGCAGTTGCGCGTCATTTTTCGAGGGGTGCAAAGGTTGGCAATGAATTGCTTTTCGAGAAGGACGGTCACGTCGAGCCTACTCATAACCGCCGCGTTGTTGGTAGCGCCCGTGTCCGCCCATGCCCAAGCCAAAAAAGCTCCAGCTAACCCCGTCGGAGCCTGGAACAGCAAAGTCAGTGAAGCAGACGGCAACAAGAGCCGGACTCTGACCCAGAATCAAATGAAGTCGATTGAGGCTGTGAACACCTATTTCAACAAGGTGAATAACCTGAAGGGTTCATTCTCGCAGACCAATCCAGACAAGAAAGTCCAACGCGGCAAATTCTATCTGATGCGGCCTGGACGCTTCCGTTTCGACTATAATCGACCAAGCCGACAGGTCATTGTTTCCGATGGCACATATCTGGCCATCCAAGACCACGATCTTAAAAATGAAGACGTTTATGGGCTGGAAAACACACCGTTCCGCATCCTGCTACGCAAGGATGTCAATCTCCTGCGAGACGCGCGGATCATGGCAGTTGAACAATCAGCTACTCAGATCGCAGTGACAATCACCGACAAGAGCCCGGACTCACCCGGCCAGATCACGATCTATCTCACGCCTGAGCCGGATCCTACACTTGCCGGTTGGGTCACAACGGATGTCCAAGGTGGCGTAACGAAGGTTCAAGTGAGCGATCTGAAGCGGCCCGAAAAACTCGATCGAAAGCTGTTTGTGCGCGAAAAGATATTTATGAAATCAATACAATAAAGCACGTAGCGTTCAATCGGCGCTTTAAAACGCGACACGCTGTAGGCACACTTTGCAGGCTGGATCTTGTACCGAACGACCCGAACTTGACCCAGATTGCACTTGACCCAGCGATGCCAGCTGACAAAATGCGTTAACGCTTAGGCTGTCTGTTGCATATTCGTTACTTCGCAACACTTCACTGTGTACAACTTTGACACAATCAGTAACAATTTCGTGATAATGTAAAGTTACACCTATTGAATCTAATCGTTTCGCGATTAAATTACCTCTTGACAGGTAGTGCCCTTGTTAATCGGCTGAGCCCCCCGTCTTGCCAATAGGGCCTACCTGGAAGCACCGGTATCCCGCCCGGTGCTCACGCGCTGATAGCGCCAAGCGTCCAGTTCTCATCCCCCCCGAGAGCTGGGCGCTTTTTTGTATTCATTCCACGATAAGTTTACAAGCTGGCCTGAACTCGAATTGAAAGCGGCTCCGGCTTCCGGCGCGCGACTTTATGCTGAACGTTTGATCGGCTCAAACGGCGCGCTCGCATCGCGCATGGTATCCGCCATATCTTTCAGACGAATAGTCAACGTCTCGATCACCTTGTCGGTCAACGCGATGTCGTCCTGCATCAGATCATGCATCTCTTTTCGTGGAATTCTCAAGACCTTAGCCGAACCCCGTGCAACGCACGTGGCACTCGCTTCCATCTCAATGATCATGGCTAGTACCCAGAATCACTGATCCG
Organism: uncultured Hyphomicrobiaceae bacterium; assembly: GCA_905480435.1. Lineage (GTDB taxonomy): Bacteria > Pseudomonadota > Alphaproteobacteria > Rhizobiales > Hyphomicrobiaceae > CAJQQK01. The sequence continues at coordinate 4,809 of CAJQQK010000255.1, forward strand.
CGAAACCGGGTTTCATTCGTTTTTGGTGAACCTCGGATTTGGTCCACGCGAACGGCTTGGCGTCAACATTGTAGGCTTTGATGAAGGCGTCGATGTGGGCCATCAATTCCTTACGC
>CAJQQK010000256.1 GCA_905480435.1 uncultured Hyphomicrobiaceae bacterium
CCAGGGTACGTAGCTTCGCCCTCAATATCCTGCGTGCCAACGGCGAAAACAATATCTCGCAGGCCATGTGGCACAACGTCCTCGACATCACACGGCCGCTCAATTATCGCTTCATGTAGTTAGCGTTGAACAGCCCTGATGCCCACCCGACCCGGAGCGAGGCGTTCCAAGAGGCAGCCTTGAAATCCTTGGGGCATGCCTTGCACATTTAGTGCACCTCGATAATTAGGGCATCGGATTGCCGCAATCCCCACCCAACACTCAGAAATTGCGTGCGCGCATCATTTCAAGCTAAAAACAGCGTTCGCTCGCACCATCGTCAATAGGAAGAACACATGACACCTCATCGGCTGATAAGTGCCCCGGCGATCTTCGCCTTTTTCATCGCGCTGCTCATGGCGGTAAGCGCTCTTAATACAGGAACGGCCTTTGCTGCCGGCAAGAAAATGACAACTACTGCATCAGGTCTACAATACACCGACACCGTTAAGGGCACTGGCGACCAGCCTAAGACCGGTCAGATATGTGTCATGCATTACACCGGTTGGCTTTATGAAGACGGCAAGAAGGGCGCCAAGTTTGATAGTTCGGTCGACCGAGGCCAGCCATTCGAATTCCCAATTGGCGCGGGTCGCGTCATCGGAGGCTGGGACGAAGGCGTTGCCTCTATGAAAATCGGTGGCAAGCGAACGCTGATTATTCCACCGGCATTGGGCTATGGTGCACGCGGAGCCGGTGGAGTTATTCCGCCGAATGCAACACTCATGTTCGACGTTGAGCTGCTTGGCGTGAAGTAATTCAACTGTGCGGCGCATTCTGTTCTGAATGCGCCGCCTCAAGCCTCAAGCAAAGCCCAAAAACCTGCTTTGTGTGGATGATCAAGCCAAAGCCGTTCCATAAAGGCTTGGTGATCATCGTGTTCACTGTAGTCAACGACTGAAGCATCGAGAGCTTCCAATTCCTTGACATGTTGCATGATCTGTTTGAAGCGATGGCCTCGATGCAGTTTCAACGAAAAGTCGATGAGTGATCGACGGATTAGGATGCCCGCGAGGGGGAACCGGCCGTCAAGCGCTTCGGCCGCCGGTAGAAGCAGATCATAGTAACTGCCATCGATTTCTGCAGTGCGTTCTGTCACCAGATGATTGGCACGCGGCAATGCCGGCCAACTGATTAGGAACAGTAGCGCGGGAAGAAAGGCTCGGTGTCCTGCCACCCAGTCCAGTGCCTTTTCCTCAGCCTCAACGTCATCGAAGTCTGGCAGTAGTTTCAGGTAGGCGCGCAGATGGTCGGGACTTAGAAACGTCTCGAACGTTTCCAGGTGAAGCGCCTTCAACTCGTCAGTTCGACCAAGTTCCTTTAATGCGCTGGATCGAACGGTGGCCCACAGGATCCGAGAGTGCGGATCATCATCACTGTCAGGCACGGCATGATCAAGCATTGCCATGGCCTCCGTCGAGCGCCCGTTATCAACCAAGCGCATGGCTATTTGAACCGCAAGAGCTGGATGCTGCAATTCTTCAGGAGAGAAAGTCTCAAGAAAAGCGTCAACGTCGCCCACCGTGTCGGCGACGGCTCTCAGTCCGGTTTGTAATATTTCGGCATCCCGAGATGCACTGCGCCGACCTTGGCTGAGATGCTTCTTATGGGCTGCAGTGAATTTTTCTTGAAGTAACGCTAGTCCTGTTTCACCCAGCGGTTCGGCCATGATGAGGATGAGTTCATCGTAAACGCCGTATCGATCATCGACAAAGTGCTGAAAGACATTGCTGGCGAGTTGTTCGATATCGGACTTTGCCTGGGTCGCGAGGTCTGGGAGATCTGGTACCGCACTCGCGAAGAATGCTCCCAATCGCCTGGCCCGGTCGCGTGTCCGCTCGATCAATGAACCGTGCAGGTCAATCAGTTGCCACATCAAACTGAGCGCTTCGGCTGGGTCGGAACTAGCGACGTCTGTTACAATGCTGCTGCGGAGCTGTTCCAGCTCGGCCACCATTTCGCGGCCTTTGTTGGTCGACAGTCGGCTTTGCGAACGCCCAATCGATATCAGTCGTTGTGTGATGCCGGCGGCGAGGCTGTCTGAGCCTTGATCCGCCTCAAGCGCTAACTGTAGTGCCTGTTTGACAGCCTTGTGCTTGCCCGCTTCCGTAACGAGCAAGGTTGCCAATCGTTCGGCACCTAGTTTTGCAACTGCCGCTTCTGTTATTCGTGGTCGCCGTGCCATTCAGAATAGATAGGCGCTCTAGCTGAGAAAGTCATCGGCTGGGACATAGTCGTAGCCAAGGTCTCGAGCAACCGCTTCGTATGTTACTTTGCCGGCACAGACATTGAGACCGTTGCGCAGGTGCTCGTCGGCCTTTAGCGCGGCCTGCCAGCCGTTGTCTGCGATCCGCGTCATATGCGGCAGCGTGACGTTGTTGAGTGCGTACGTCGAAGTCCTGGCAACGGCACCCGGTATGTTGGCCACACAGTAGTGCACGACACCATCGACAACGTAAGTTGGATCAGAGTGCGTCGTTGCCTTCGACGTTTCGAAGCAGCCGCCTTGGTCAATTGCGACGTCGACGAGAACTGATCCCGGTTTCATCGTGGACAGCATAGCGCGCGAGACAAGTTTTGGCGCTGCAGCTCCCGGAATGAGAACCGCACCGATGACAAGGTCGGCCTCGGCAACACATTCGGCCAGATTGGCACTGTTCGAGAAACGTGTCTTGGCGCGTGCTTCGAAGTGCGTGCCAAGTTTTTCGAGCACCTCCGGGCTGCGGTCGAGGATTGTCACATCAGCGCCAAGTCCTGTCGCCATCTGTGCTGCATTGAAGCCAACCACGCCGCCGCCGATGATGCAGACTTTGCCGGGCATGACGCCTGGGACGCCGCCAAGCAGGATGCCGCGGCCACCGTTGCCTTTTTCAAGCGTTGAGGCGCCGGCATGGATCGACATGCGACCGGCAACCTGGCTCATCGGTTTGAGGAGGGGAAGCCCACCTGAGGCGTCTGTCACGGTTTCGTAGGCAATGCACACCGCGCCGCTATCGACGAGGTCTTTGGTTTGTTCCGGATCGGGTGCCAGATGCAGGTAGGTAAACAGGATTTGGCCGTCGCGGAGCATCGCGCGCTCGGATGCCAGTGGTTCCTTGACCTTGACGACCATGTCGGCTTTTTCGAAGACGGCTGCGGCGTCATTGATGATCGTGGCACCTGCTTTTTCGTAGTGCGCGTCATCAGCGCCGATACCGAGCCCGGCGCCACTCTCGACGAGTACGGAGTGACCGTGTGCTTCAAGTTCAGCGGCGCTCTCTGGCGTCATCCCCACGCGGTATTCGTGGTTTTTGATTTCCTTCACTGTACCAATGATCATCCGCGCGTCTTCCATTAAACTGCCCACAACGAGCAATCAATCCGTGACTGCTCGCATACTGCGTTTCATCTCAATGGTCCATACACGACAGGCAAAGTTGTTAAGTCGACATCCCTGTCAGGGTCGTGGTGCTACCGTTTTTTCAGGCTTACGCTGCCGCCGCCGCTACTACTGGAGAATGTAACTGTTTGCCGCCCACCGCGAATTCTCACGCGGACGCGCCCACGGATATCAAACTGCCTGTTGTAGAAGTCCCCCACGTAGGTGTTAGCTCGAATTTTGAGGACTTCACCAGTTTGACGCACGTTGCCCGAATTCGATGCGCAGTTGGCACTGACGGCAAACACGCGGGCGGTATGTCGTGAATATCTGACAACGCAGCTAACGCGCACGCGTTTCCCCGAACTGGGTTTGAGGTAGCCAGCCCCCCGCCACGTTCCTTGTAGACCAGATGCATGGGCAGGCAGAGTTGAGAGCAGCAGCGGAGCAATAAGAAGTGCGGACAATGCAGCAATAGATTTCATTTTGAGCCCTATGGAATTGAAAACTGAGTGAGCGACAGTTTTGTATAGAGGAAACGGCGTGGTTGCTTGCCAGCCTGGGTTTGCCAATATGGCTAGTGGTTTATGTCATTAAGCTGGCTTATTAGGCACATTTTCACCTTGGTTAACAAGCCCCATCTTCAATAATTCTGCTTCAAGTCCAGTCCCGTATGAGAGGCCAGCGACGTGCTCGCCGTAACCGTTGAAAGGCGCCGTCGGACGCCAACGAGAAAAGAGCGATGATCCGTAGCCGACGCGCCGTTCTCTCGCCTGGCTCCAATCCGGATGCGGCACGCTTGGATTGACGTTGGCATAAAATCCGTAAGCGGCACCGGCCTGTGTGTTCCATGAGGTGGTCGGTCGCTGTTCTGTGAGGCTGATGCGCACAATCGATTTGATGCTTTTGAAACCGTATTTCCACGGCACGATCAGGCGCAGCGGCGCGCCGTTCTGGTTTGGCAGCTCCCGACCATACATGCCGACAGCGAGGATGGTGAGTGGATGCATCGCCTCATCCATTCGCAGAGCCTCCCGGTAGGGCCATGGGATGATCGGACGGGGCTTGCGCTGGCCGCGCATCTCGTCGGGCCGCTGGAGTGTTTCGAAGGAAACGTATTTGGCGCCGCTTTGCGGATCAAGGCGCTTGAGGAGTGACGCGAGTGGAAATCCGACCCAGGGGATCACCATGGACCATGCTTCGACGCATCGCAGCCGGTAGATTCGTTCTTCTAGCGTTGCCAGTTTGAGAATATCTTCGAGGGCCAGTCGACCAGGCTTGGCAACGAGTCCGTCAACCGCAACCGACCAGGGATCCGTCTTCATGTTGTTGGCAAAATAGGCCGGATCAGTTTTGCGAAAGCCGAATTCGACGAAATTGTTATACGAGGTCACGTCGCGAAAGCGGCTTTGCCGCTCGGTGGTCGAATAAGCACTCTTGGCTGCAGCGGGCAGTTTCGCATGGGCTGGCGAGCCGAGAAGTAATGACGCCGCAAATGTGCCGGGTGCTGCAAAGGACGCAGCCAAAGAGCCGGCCAGAAACTCCCGACGCTTGAGATACGCAGCCTCTGGGGTAATCTCGGAAGATGGAATGTCGGGCGGTCGGCGGATCAGCAAGTTGCGGGGCTCCAGGTGGAAATGTTGCTACCTGGAGTATCGCACGTGACCGACATACGATGAAATCAACGTTTCGCGATTGCGGCTCAGCAAGCCGACGTCACCCAATCGGCCGTCGTCAACTCATGATGCCAATATTCCAGACGACGAATTCATTGTCGCCAAGCCCGAGCAACTCGCTCTTGGTCTTTTTGCCCGATGCCGTCTCCAGCATGAGATCGAAGACCGCCTCTCCCATTTCGGCAAGTGTCTTGGTGCCGTCGACAACTTCACCGCAGTTGATGTCCATGTCCTCGTCGAGGTGATTGTACATCGCCGTATTGGTCGCAAGCTTGATGCACGGTGCAGGCTTTGAGCCGAACATCGAACCGCGTCCGGTGGTGAATGCGATGAGGTTGGCGCCACCGGCAATCTGACCGGTCGCGGAGACCGGATCGTAGCCCGGCGTATCCATAAAGACGAAGCCTTTGGTGGTGACCGGTTCGGCGTATTTGTAAACTTCCATCAATGGCCCGGTGCCGCCCTTCATTGAGGAGCCGAGAGACTTCTCAAATATATTGGCAAGGCCACCCATCTGATTGCCAGGACTGACGGTGCCGTTGATCTGGACATCGCGGCCGACGGAATACTCGTCTTTCCACCAGCGAATGCGTTCGATGAGTTTTTTGCCAACCGCTTCCGAGCAAGCTCGCCGCGTGAGTGTATGCTCGACGCCATAGATCTCCGGCGTTTCAGAGAGAATGCCGGTGCCGTTGTTTTGCGCCAGGATATCAACCGCGGCGCCAAGTGCCGGGTTCGCGGTGATCGATGAAAAGCCGTCAGAGCCGCCGCATTGCAGGCCGCAAATAATGTGGCTTGCCGACACCGTTTCGCGTTTGACCTTGTTGGCTTCGGGCAGCATTTCTTTAACGGCTGCGATGGCAGCTGCGATGGTTTTACGCGTGCCACCGGTTGCCTGCATCGTGAATGTATGCAGCTTCGCTCCGACGCTGAGGTCTTGCGCTTCCATCAGACCGGCGATCTGGTTGCGTTCGCAGCCAAGCCCGATGATGAGCGTGGCCGCGACGTTAACATGGCGCGCATAACCGGCGATCGTGCGCCGCAGCAGGTCCATTGGTTCGCCGCTCATCTCCATGCCGCAGCCGAGACCATGGCTGAATGCAACGACACCATCAATATTGGGATAAGCCGCGAGACGCTCAGGGGTGAAATGCTCGGAGACTTTGCGCACAACAGTTGCCGAACAGTTCACCGTTGAGCAGATGCCGATGTAGTTGCGGGTCGCGACGCGACCATCATCGCGCGCAATGCCTTGGAAGGTGGCTTGCTCGGATTCCGGCATGACATTGATCGGGCGGTATTCGCTGGCATGCGCGTAATCACGATCGAATTCGCGGAATTCGGTGTTGTGATTGTGCAGCCAGGTGCCGGCTTCGATGTCCTCGCCCGCAAAACCGACCGTGATGTTGTATTTTACGATCGGCTCACCTTTGGTGATGCGTCGGGTGGCAAGTTTGTTGCCAGCCGGGATCTTGTCGCGTGTCGTCACGCCTTCACTTGGGATCTCGACGCCACGGTCGATCACTTCACGCGCAACCACGGTATTGTCGCTCGAGTGAAGGCGGATGACGGGGCCTGAGATCTTTTTCTGATCAAGTTCAAGCATGGGCTTCTGCCAGTCCCGGCATTGTGAAGCCGGCAGCATCAAGCGCATCGATGAGCTTCTTTTGCTCAGCGTCGGTCAGTTCGACCAATGGCGGGCGCAGACGGTTCCATTCAGCATCTTTTCCGTAATGCGCGACGGCGGCTTTCAGCGCTGGGATCATCACGTAGGTCTGGAAGATATTGCGTGTTGCGTTGAGACCTTCCTGCTGGGTATCGGCGTCATCGCCCTGCCAGCTGGCAGCGAGTTTGGCGATCGGTCCTGGGTTGACGTTGGCGGTCGCGCTGATGCAACCGGCACCACCTTCGCGGAGGGCTGCCAGCAGGAAGCTTTCCGAACCAGGGAAGACATCAAAGCCTTCAGGCTGGAACTCATCGAGCATCGCTTTGGTGTTGGACCAATCACCGGAACTATCTTTGGCACCGGCAATGATCGTCGGGTATTCCTTCAACAGCCGCTCGATCAATGTCAGCGTGATCGATACCTGGGCGACCGGTGGGATGTGATAGAGATAGATGCGCAGCCGGTCATCGCCGACGCGCTGGATGATCTCGGAGAAGTTGCGGTAGAGGCCTTCATCGCTGACGCCTTTGTAATAGAACGGTGGCAGCATCAGTGTGCCGCCGCAACCAAGCTCGACGGCGCGTTTGGTAAGTGTCACGGATTCTTCGAGCGCGCAGCAACCGGTGCCAGGCATCATGCGGTCAGCCGGAATGCCGGCTTCGACCATCTGTTCGAGCAGGCTCATCTTTTCGGCAAGCGACAGCGAGTTGGCTTCCGAGTTGGTGCCGAACACGGCGAGCCCGACATCGTTGGAAAGTAGCCATTTGCAATGATTGATCAGCCGCTTCGCATCGGGCTTGAGGTTGTTGTCAAAAGGCGTGACGACAGGCGACAGGACGCCTTTCATTTTGGTGCCGGACATATGGGATCCATTCGCTGAAAAGAAATGCTTCGATCAACTTGCGCCCACCAGCCAGACAGCGCGGGGCGCGATTGGTGTGGTTGATACAAGTCATGAGGTGGTTCTCAGCGAACAGCAATACAGGATTCAAGGGCACGGGGCGACAGGTCAGCCACGATGCTTGTGATATTTTTTAGCGGCTGAGTGCCGCCCCGCGCAGGATTTTTGGCAGAGCCGCCCAGCATTAAAGTGCGGCTGCCTGGGATTTTCACCCAGGTGCGAGCGGGGAGCCTTGCTGTTAACGCCAGCATGCGTTTGCTGACGCGCAACCTGCGACCCGTCCCCGATCATGGTCGCCACCGGTGCGCGGCCCCTGAATGGACGGGATGAAAAGAGTATAGAGTGGTTGGCGCGCGCGGGGATAACTTTTTTGGAAAGGGAGCATTCGTAAAGCATTAGCAATGCTTGTCTGAACCAAAGCGAGCAACCTAACATGCCACAAATTACTTCGCTTCGTTTGGCGCGCGTGATACGTCAGCGGACCTGCCCCATTGAGGTGAGTAACATGACACCAAGGCAAGAAATCCGAACAATCAGCGTTGAGTTGGATACACCGACGATGCTGCGCTATCTCATCGAGGAGCGGTTTTCCGGAAAGACGGTGATCACCGCTTCGTTGATGGCATCCAGCATTGTCGTCCTAAAGATGATCTCGGAAATTGATCCGGCAACTCCCGTCATATTTTGCCAAAGACCACCTGTGTTTGAAGAAAGCACCGACTATCGGAATCGGCTCGTCGAGAGCCTTGGGCTGCAGAACATCTCCTTGAGCAATGGCCATGAAGCCGAGATCAAACCCGGTGACAGTGATCATATCGAGCGGATGAAGATTTCCTACCGTGACATGCCCGGCCGATCGGTCCAGCTACTTCACCTCAACGAATGCCTTGCGCCCTACAGTTGCTGGATCAGTGCCGTCTATCACTTGCCGCGAGAACCTTCCATTCGCAACCGGGTCGATGTCGACGGGCACCTGATCAAGGTCGACCCGCTAATCCGTTGGACCAAGGATGACGTTCGCGAATTTATGCGGGCAAACGATCTGCCCTATCATGAAATGGCAAAACGGCAGTTTAGCTACGATAAGCCCAAGTCAGGTGGAACGCCGCCAACTTACCATTTCTGATTGGTAATAGATCGAGCCCGTGTGTTGCATCGCAATCAGACATGGTGCAAGGCATGTAAAAAAGCGGACCTGCGAATTGGGACCCGAATTGGGAGATGACGTCCATGGCAACTCTTATTGCCCCACACAATGCTGCTGAATTGAAGCCTCTCTTTGTGAGCGATCCCAATGAACGTGCCCGCCTGAAAACAGAAGCAGCGCAATTGCCAGCGATTACAATCAGCTCGGCTGCAGCCGGTAATGCGGTCATGTTGGCTGGTGGCTATTTCACGCCGCTTGCCGGCTTTATGAGCAAAGCAGATGCACTTGGTGTTGGGCAGACGATGCGCACGTCGAGTGGGTTATTCTGGCCAACCCCAGTTCTCAATCTGGTGCACGATGCCGGCGCCATCGAACCAGGCGATCGCATCGCGCTGGAAGATCCAAATGTCGAAGGCGCACCCGTATTAGCTATTCAGACGGTTGAAGCGGTCGATAAATTCTCAGCCAGTGAACTCGAGGAGTTGGCCGAGCAGGTGTTTGGCACTACCGATCGCAAGCACCCGGGCGTCGAGCAGTTTATGGCGCAAGGTGATGTTGCGCTATCGGGGCCGATCGAAGTGCTGAACTACAGCTATTTCGAAACGGACTTTCCCGATACGTTTCGCACAGCGGTCGACATTCGCAATGAGATTTTAGAGCGCGGCTGGGAGCGCGTCGTCGCGTTTCAAACCCGCAATCCGATGCACCGGGCGCATGAGGAACTCTGCCGAATGGCGATGGAGCGGCTTGGCGCCGATGGCCTCGTCATCCACATGCTATTGGGCAAATTGAAACCAGGCGACATTCCAGCACCAGTGCGAGATGCCGCGATCCGCAAGATGGTTGAGCTCTACTTCCCGGAGAATTCCACGCTGATTACAGGCTATGGCTTTGATATGCTCTATGCCGGGCCACGCGAAGCTTTGCTGCATGCCGTTTTCCGTCAGAACATGGGCGCGACAGACTTTATCGTGGGGCGCGATCACGCCGGCGTTGGTGACTACTATGAGCCATTCGAAGCGCAGGAAATCTTTGAGAAAATCCCCAATGATGCGTTGAAAATTCAGATGTTCGTTGCGGATCACACGGCTTTTTCGAAGAAGCTCAATAAAGTCGTGATGATGCGTGAGGCACCAGATCACACCAAGGACGATTTTGTGCTGCTGTCCGGCACGGCTGTCCGCGAAATGTTAGGCCGGGGTGAAGCGCTGCCGGGTGAGTTTGCACGTCCTGAAGTGGCGCAGATCCTGATGGACTATTATCGCGAAGAGGCATCTTAAGGCCCCACACCAAAGTCGCAGCCAAAGCTTGATGGGCCTAAAGCTCGGTGTATTTTGTGGCTGTGCCGCGGGCCTTGTTCACGGGGTATTTGATCGCGTTGGCGGCGATTTTTTCAGCGGCAACGGCTTGAAGATCGATGCCGCTGCGCTCGGCAACCAATAGAAGATAGAGCAAAACGTCAGCGCATTCCTCAGCAAGACGTTGACGCATCGGTTCGGTTTGAGCTTCTGCCTCAAAGCTTGCCTCTGGCTTCCATTGCGCCAACTCGAGCAACTCGCTGGCCTCCAGGTTGAGCGACAAAATGAGATCTTTCAGCGAGTGGAACTGACGCCAGTCGCGCGCATCACGAAACTCAAGGAGGCGGTTCGTGAGCTCATCAAGAGATGGCCGGTCTTCGTTGTTGATGTCAGTCGTCATGTCACGAGTCATCCCTATTGTTGGTCGTTTGGATTCAGTCGGCTGCATTGACCGATCAACGTGGCGATTTGCGTAACGGATTGATCGTTGCTGCACAACCCGATCGACGTTAGAGCATTGAACATGAAGATCATTCAAATCTCCGACAGCCACATCTCGATCGATCGGCCCGCACGAACAGCCGAATTGGAAGCGTGCATCCGACAGATCAATGCGGCTGATACCCAACCCGACGCGGTGGTGCATACCGGAGATGTTGCACACGACGGGCTTGTCGAAGAGTACCAAGTCGCGCGGGATCTGTTGGATACACTGGCTGTGCCCTATTACGTTCTGGCTGGCAATCGCGACAATCGGCAAGTGCTCAGCGAGGTCTTCGCTGACGGCCATTGTATCAAGCCGGGCATGGAGTTTATCCAATATCCGGTCGAGCAATTTGAGACGCGACTGATCTGCATTGATACGGTCAGCGGCGCCAGCAACAAAGGACGATTATGCACGGCCCGTCTTGCCCATCTCGAAAGTATGTTGGCGGCAGATCAATCCAGACCAACAGCTCTATTTCTGCATCATCCGCCATTTGAGGTGAATGTCGCGCCCGATCCGTTTCAGTTTGAGGAATGGGCGGAAGTCGATGCCCTGCAGACGTTGATTCGACAGCACGGTCAGGTTTGCGGCATCTATTGCGGACATGTGCATCGGCAATTCGAGTCGAAGATTGGCTCAGTTGAAGCAAGCGTGGCGACGTGCATTGCGTCTGACCTTCGCTGGGACCAAGTCAGTAGCTGCGTCTACACGCGATCGCTGCCTCACTAGTGTGCGAGATGGTGTCGCACCAATTGCTGATGACGCGGGCTCATCGGTGCAGACAGGAAGCACCAATCTTGTAGACCTGTCAGGCATCGTGCTGCAGTAAATTGGTTGAAAATGCAGGCAACACGGCCAAACGCGATTGAATTGACACCGTGTCTCATGCCACTGCATAGCCAACACGTGTGGCTCGAAGAAAATGGTTAACGACACAATTTGTATGCAGCCAATGCCGAGCTGGCACATGCGATCCCAGACGAGATCATATCTGGGACAAAAACGTCTCGACAACCGTACGCCGGTTACGCCATTATGCGGCGTCGCGATTAGAGCTTATGACCAGTTATAAGGTTGGAGATCGCCTTGTAAGACTGGTGGCGATCCGGGTGGTCGCCAACGAAAGTGGGGATACTCGATGTTTGCCAGCAATCCGTTCGCCGAGCTATCGGCGTCGATACCGCCTGCGGTCATGCAGTGGTATGTTTTAGCCATGTTGTTTTGTGTTGTCGGTGGCACGTTATTCGATGTCATTCATAAGCAAAGCGCAAAATACTTCTTCGACAATTGGCGAGATGCGCGCAGCCAGGCCAAACAGCCAGGCGGCAGCATTGGCTCGCTTGCTGTAAAGACGCTTGCGTCAGAGGTTCTGGCATCGTCAGAATTCTGTAATACTAAACGTCGCATTGCGCATCTGTTGACCATGTACGGTTTCATCGTCTTTGTCATGACAACCAACATTATGGTGTTTGGGTATCCAACATCGGTTGACGCGACGCCATCAATTCTGCCGGTTCTCTGGCATCTCGGTGCTTTGCTGATGTGCATCGGCGGTTACTGGTTCTGGTTCTTCATCCGAGTGGATGTCGCAGCTGAGGGCAATTCGCCGTTTCGTATTGTTCGTGCTGATCTTTTTAGTCTGTCACTTATGGCAACTGCGACATTTGCATTGATCTGGTCATTTCTGCAGAGTACCGGTAGCAGTTGGACAATGATCTTCCTTGGATTGTTCCTGATTGCCACGACAGTGTTGTTCGGCTCGGTGCCTTGGTCGAAATTCTCGCATATGTTCTTTAAGCCTGCTGCTGCCCTTCAAAAGCGCGTGGCAGAAGAAGATGGCTCAAGAAGCAATTTGCCAGCTCCCGCGGACAGAACCGATCCGGCCGTTCGCAACAGCCATTCGATGGAGCTAATGAAAGACGCGCCGATGAGTATGGGTCTCGGCATCAAGCGCGAAGATCCCCGCCATTACTAAAACATTAGACAAAATTCTGACGATCTTAGAATAGGAGCGAACAATGCCTACATTCGTCTACATGACGAGATGTGATGGCTGCGGACATTGCGTCGATATCTGCCCATCTGACATCATGCACATCGATACCACGACACGCCGTGCCTACAATATCGAGCCTGATATGTGCTGGGAGTGCTATTCCTGCGTGAAAGCTTGCCCGCAAAACGCGATCGACGCGCGCGGTTACGCCGACTTCGCACCACTTGGCCACAGCGTCCGGGTGCTGCGCGAGGAAGACAAAGGCACGATCTCCTGGAGGATCAAGTTCCGCAACGGTACGGAAAAGAACTTCCTGTCTCCGATCACGACAAAACCTTGGGGCAAGCACATTCCCAAGCTGGCCGATGAGCCAGCGCCTAGCCAAGAAATGCGTGACAGCGAGTACTTATATAGTGAGCCAAAGTATATCCGCATGGACGAAGGCGGATTGCATACCCTGGAATCGAACGGCTTGAAGATGAAAGAAGGGGTGTACTACTAATGGCTTATAAAACGATCATTGAGGATGATATCGACGTTCTTATGGTCGGAGCGGGCCTTGGTGGCACCGGTGCGGCTTGGGAAGCTCGGTACTGGGGGCAGGACAAGAAGATCATTATTGCCGAGAAGGCCAATATCGATCGCTCAGGTGCTGTTGCGCAGGGTCTTTACGCCATCAACTGCTACATGGGCACGCGCTGGGGTGAGAACAATCCGGAAGATCATGTCCGTTACGCCCGTAACGACCTGATGGGTCTGGTCCGCGAAGACCTGTTGTTCGATATGGCACGCCACGTCGACTCCACGGTTCACCAGTTCGAAGAGTGGGGCCTGCCGCTGATGAAGAACCCCGATACGGGGCAATATCTTCGTGAGGGCAAGTGGCAGATCATGATCCACGGCGAGTCCTATAAGCCGATCGTGGCTGAGGCCGCCAAGAAATCAGCCGACAAGGTGTTTAACCGGATCTGCGTTACTCACCTGTTGATGGACGACGCCAAAGAGAACCGGATCGCCGGCGCTGTTGGCTTTAACGTTCGCACCGGTGACTATCACGTCTTCAAGTCCAAAACCGTAATCTGTGGTGCTGGCGGCGCGTCGAACATCTTCAAGCCGCGCTCTGTTGGCGAAGGTGCTGGTCGTACCTGGTATGCACCGTGGTCATCCGGGTCCGCCTATGGTCTCATGATCGATGCTGGCGCGAAGATGACGCAAATGGAAAACCGCATCGTCCTGGCACGCTTCAAGGACGGTTACGGCCCGGTTGGCGCTTACTTCCTGCATCTTCATACCTACACGCAAAACGGTATGGGCGAAGAGTACGAATCCAAATGGTACGAGCACACCAAGGAAATTGTCGGCGAATACATTGATCACCAGCCGACGCCGACCTGCTTGCGTAACCACGCGATGATCAACGAGGTCAATGCCGGTCGCGGTCCGATCCACATGGTCACCATGCAGGCATTCCAGGATCCTCACCTCGAAGAAGTTGGTTGGGAAAACTTCCTTGGCATGACCATCGGTCAGGCGGTTCTTTGGGCCTCCACTGACGTCGACCCCAAGAAAGAGAACCCCGAACTGACGACATCCGAGCCTTACGTCATGGGGTCTCACGCGACCTGCTGTGGCGGCTGGGCAAGTGGACCGGAAGATGTTTCCCCACCAGAATATTTCTGGGGTTACAACCGGATGATGACGATCGAAGGCCTCTTCGGTGCTGGTGACGCGGTTGGTGGCACGCCACACGCCTTCTCATCCGGCTCGTTCACTGAGGGTCGTCTCGCAGCGAAGGCTGCTTGCAAATACATCGATGATGGCAAGGCCGAGGGCATTGTCGTCTCGGAAAAGCAAATCGAAGATCGCAAGCAGGAAATCTTCAAGCCGCTGGAACATTACAAGAAGTACCGTAATGAAATCGTGGCAGGCACTGTCAGCCCGCACTATATCAATCCAAAGCAGGGCCTGGATCGTCTCCAGAAACTGATGGATGAGTATTGCGGTGGTGTGACTGTCGGCTACATGACCAACGAAAAGCTTCTTAATATCGCTCTCAAGAAGCTCAGGATCATGGAAGAAGATCTTGATAGCTTGGGCGCAAAGGATCTTCATGAATTGCTGCGTGCGTGGGAGCTAAGGCATCGTCATCGCACGTCGGAATGTGTCACGCAGCACACGCTGTTCCGCAAAGAGACGCGCTGGCCTGGTTATTACTATCGTGGCGACGCCCTCAAGTTGGACGACGAAGATTGGCATGTGCTGACCGTTTCCCGTCGCGATCCAAAGACCGGCGAATACACGATGGAGAAGGCGCCTTGTTATCACCTTGTCGGTGAAGACGAGGAAAAAGAGAACGCCGCTTAAAACGCTAAGCGAAGTAAGCACCAAAGCGCCAAGCATGACGGGCTTGATGCCCAGTTTTGCCTGCGACACAATCGGACTCGGAAAGATCAACACATTATGTGTTGGTCTTTTCTGCCTTTCGACGCCAGTTACTTATCTTCAATACAGAGCCCGTAGATGAACATCATTGAAAAATCCGATGAGGAGATAGTGGCCGTCGCAAACCCTTTGTGGTGCGACCTCGTCAAGAACTCCAATGAAGGTAAATACGAAGACTTTGTTGCGAATTTTTCCAACTCGCTCGCGTATGCTTTGAATGAGATTGAAGTGGGCCGGCAATTTGCCAACAGCGAGTTGACGAAGAGCCTGTCTGAAGAGATTGACTTCCTTGGTACCATCCGCCGTGGCGAGCACGTGACGGTACTTTACCGGCAGCGCAGCACGAAGAAGGCCGGCGAATGGTTGGGCAGATTGGTGCTTGGTTATGAGCACGGCGAAGTGAAAATCTTCGGTGCCTCAATCTTCTGAGAATTGGGCCCGGTGCTGCAGGCGCGGAATTGATATGAGTGAAATAGTCCGAGATGATAGATTTGTGGAGCTCACCTATACGGTGACTGACGCGAAATCGGGGCATGTGCTGAGCACTGTCGAATTCCCGTTAGGCTATGTCCACGGTCGTAATGCGGTGCTTGGCAAGCCGGTCCACGAAGAGCTTGCAGGCAAGTCCGTCGGCGACGTCATTGAGGTGCCGATCGACTGCAATGAGATTTACGGCCCCCGAGATGAGTCGCTGGTCTTTACCGATAACATCGAAAATGTGCCTGAAGACTACCGTGAACTCGGCACCACCATCACCATGGAAGGTGAGAAAGGCGACGTCCGGAATTTCCTTGTGACAAGGATGGACGACAACACGCTGACCGTTGATGGCAATAATCCGCTCTGCGGCAGAAACGTCGTTTTCACGTTGAAAATACTCGCGATACGTGATGCGACCGAGGAAGAGATTGAGATCGGCGGGGCAGTTGGCCCCGAAGACGATATTGATCCAGCCCTCAAGATGCCGATCTAACGTCGTAACAGAAACGCACAAAAAAACGTCCAGACACGCACGTGCCTGGACGTTATCAAATGGTTGGTCGTAATTAGCAGATCGACCGCCGATTGACGGCGACGGGCCTTACGGACGCTTTGGCGTCTTATATTCCGCGACCTTCTGCATCGGCTCCCAGATGGTTTCATAGCCGACAAAACCCTTTTCGTTAGGCTCCATCTGACGCGTTTTGAAGTAACGCGACTGGCCTTCAGGGACTTTTGGTCTCGTTGCTGCTGGTTCGCTCATATCCCACCTTCGTTCAAGTCGCCGTTGATGCCACTACAAGCTAAGAGCGCATAGCGATCGCACGGCCGTTTTCACGTAAATCAATCGACACTGAATATACGAGCTAGAACAGTCAGAGGAAAGCGCTTTTTGGCGTCAGATGCCTGCTGGTCCTCAAGAATCCAACTCACAAGAGGACAGTGTGCCGAGATAAACGACATCTACGACGCATTACCAGCACTGACTAATGTTGATGTACATCAGTTGCGTCAGGCTGGTGGCGTTGTACACACTGGTATGATCACCTATTTCCGCCAATTGCCGTTTGACGACTGGAGGTTGAACTCATGAGCGAACCTGTCAACCAGGGTGTTGTCGTTGCCAAGTCGCGAGCGACCTACAACGAAGGTTACATGCCGGGGTTCGGCAATGATTTCGAGACAGAAGCACTGCCAGGCGCCTTG
This sequence comes from uncultured Hyphomicrobiaceae bacterium, assembly GCA_905480435.1. GTDB lineage: Bacteria > Pseudomonadota > Alphaproteobacteria > Rhizobiales > Hyphomicrobiaceae > CAJQQK01. Next base: position 16,697 of record CAJQQK010000256.1, read on the forward strand.
CCGGTAGGGCAGAACTCGCCACAACGTTGCCCGTATGGGCTCTACGCCGAGCAATTGTCGGGTACGCCGTTTACAGCGCCGCGCGAAACCAACAAACGGTCTTGGACCTATCGCATGCGCCCGACGGTGCAGCATATTTCTGGTTTCGAGCGGATCGAGTTGCCGCTGTTTCGTTCGGCGCCAACTGTTGGCGAAGACACGCTCCCTCTCATGCCGTTGCGTTGGGATCCGGCGCCGATCCCCGGCGAGGCGCTCAGTTTTCTGAGCGGCATGCGAACGATTGCAACCGGCGGCGATGTCCACACACAGACGGGATACGCGATCCATACTTTTGCCGTCACCGAAAGCATGACGGATGACTATTTCTACAATGCCGATGGTGAGATGCTGATCATGCCCGAGATCGGGGCGTTACGCTTTTTCACCGAGTTCGGTATCGTTGATATCGCGCCGGGCGAAATTGCAGTGATGCCAAGAGGTGTGAAGTACAAAGTCGAGCTGCGTGGCGCCCCGCAGGCGCGCGGCTATATCTGCGAGAACTACGGACAACTCTTGACGTGTCCGGAGCGCGGCCCGATCGGCGCGAATTGCCTTGCCAATCGCCGGGATTTTCTAACCCCGGTTGCAGCCTTCGAGCGCAAGGATGGCACCAAGTGTCGTTTGACTGTGAAGTGGGGCGGTACGTTCAGTCAGTGCGAAATCGAGCATTCGCCGCTCGACGTTGTCGCCTGGCATGGCAATTATGCGCCTTATAAATATAACCTGCGCCACTTCTCGCCCGTCGGTCCGACGCTGAACGATCATGCCGATCCCTCGATATTCACGGTTCTGACCGCGCCATTGGGGGAACCTGGAACGGCCAATATTGATTTCGTGATCTTCCCGCCGCGTTGGCTGGTTTCAGAAAATTCGTTCCGGCCGCCCTGGTATCATATGAATGTAATGTCCGAGTTCATGGGGCTGATTGAGGGCGTGTATGATGCCAAGCCTGAAGGATTTGTTCCGGGTGGCATGAGCATCCACAACATGATGTTGCCGCATGGCCCTGATGCGGACGCGTTCTATGCGGCGTCGCTGAGCAAGCTGGAACCACAGAAACTCGACAACACGATTGCCTTTATGTTTGAGACGCGCTTCCCGCAGCAGCTGACGAAATATGCAGCCGAGCTGCCAACATTGCAGCGTGGCTATCCGGAAGTCTGGAAGCCGTTGCGCAATCATTTCGATCCCGATCGACCAGAATGGAATGGGGAATAGCGCAAAGGTCTCGCAAATGGTGTATTAAGACCTGCTGGCAGTCACCAGGATGAAAGCCCCCAGGATGAAAGCTATGTCCACCCTCAACAAGACCCACGATCCCGCAGCTAAGAGCTGGGTTGAGACGGCTAATTTGCTGGAAGCAGAGTTCTCGATACAGAACCTGCCATTCGGTGTCTTTTCTATTGGTGGCGGTGACAAGGATATCGGCGTTGCAATCGGCGATAGAATTCTCGATATGACGGCGATCGAGCAGCATGGGCTTGTGCGTCCGGACGGCGAGCGCACGGTCTTCGATAGAGCCGAAATCAATTCGTTCATGGCGCTTGGGCCAGCGGTTTGGAGCAGCACGCGCGCCGCGATTTTCGATCTTCTACATATCGACAATCACGATCTGCGCGATGATGCGGACCTTTGCCGTCAAGTGCTGGTCGCCATGTCGGAAGCGACGATGCATCTGCCAATTTATGTCCGCAGTTACACCGATTTCTACTCCAGCCAAGAACATGCGACCAACGTCGGCATTATGTTTCGAGGGCCGGAAAACGCGCTACCGCCGAACTGGCTGCATATGCCGATCGGCTATAATGGCCGCGCCTCAACTGTTGTTGTGTCAGGCACTGAAATTCATAGGTCATGGGGACAGCTGAAAGCGCCGGATGAAGATGCGCCGCATTTCGCGCCCTGTGAGCGCCTCGATATCGAGTTGGAGTTCGGGGCCATTGTCGGCACGCCAACCGCGCTCGGTGAGACGCTGACGGTGGCAGACGCCTATGATAAGATATTCGGCTATGTCTTGCTCAACGATTGGTCGGCGCGTGATATCCAAACCTGGGAGTATCAGCCGCTTGGGCCGTTCCAGTCGAAAGCAACGGCAACGACGATCAGTCCGTGGGTCGTGACGCGTGAGGCGCTGGAGCCGTTTCGAGTATCGACGCCGGAGCGTGTCAAACCATTGCTGCCGTATCTGCATGAAGACGCACCGGGTAACTTCGATATCAATTTGGAGGTTCAATTGACACCGGAAGCTGCTGCATCGGTGACGTTGAGCGCGACTAATTACAAATATATGTATTTTTCATCAGCGCAGCAGCTCGCCCATCATGCTGCTTCTGGTTGCGCCATGTGTACAGGTGATCTGCTCGGCTCCGGCACGATATCCGGGCCGGATCGCAGCAGCTGCGGATCGCTGCTGGAGATCACGAGCGGCGGCAAGGAGCCGGTGTCGATCGCCGATGGCGCAACGCGAACGTTCCTTGAGGACAACGACACGGTCACGCTCAAAGGATACTGTCAGGCGGATGGCCATCGTGTTGGTTTCGGCATGTGTGTCGGCAAAGTGCTGCCAGCCGTTGTCCATCGAGGACATGCCGGGGCGTGACTGTTAAACACTTGTTGCACGCGCCTTGATCGCAATGATGATAGTCGCGGGCTGGGTTCGAGCATTCATAGGGAAAGCCGCTTGCGTGTACTGACGTGCGCTTGACGACATGCCTTCGTCAACCTCAGATAAACACCAAGTTTGAGGCGACATTGCCTGGGTCTGCGCTGAGGTTGATCATGAATGTTATTGAACGCATTGAGCTAGCCGCCTGGCCGCAAGCGGATGTGACGCTCGCTGTCACCAACTGGCTTTCGCAACTCGAAAGCGCGCTGCAGAGCGGTGATGACGCCGGGCTTGGACGCCTCTTTGCTGACGCATGTCATTGGCGTGATCTGGTCGCGTTCACTTGGCACAACAAAGCGTTTAACGATCGCGATGAGATTGTCGGCGCGTTGCTTGAGCATCAGGCCACAGTCAAATCGAGCAACTTTCAATTGGCCTCAAACCGGACCGCGCCGCGGATCGTGCGTCGGCTCGGGGTTGAGGTCATCGAGGCGTTTTTCGATTTCGAAACCAAGGTCGGTCGCGGAACGGGCGTTCTGCGTTTGAAAGCTGATCCGGCAGGGACACCCGATGCGGCCCAGTGCTGGATCATGTCAACGACGTTGCAGGAACTCAAAGGTTTTGAAGAACAGCTCGACGACAGTCGACCATCAGGCGATGCCTACAGCCGCAATTTCGGTGGCGACAACTGGCAGGATCAGCGCGATGCGGAGCAGGCATTTGCCGACCGTGATCCGGCTGTGCTGGTCGTTGGTGGCGGGCAGGCGGGGCTTGCGATCGCAGCACGTCTGCGGCGGCTCAATGTCGACACGCTGATCGTCGAGAAGAATGCGCGCATCGGTGATAACTGGCGCAATCGCTATCATTCGCTGGCATTGCATAACGAACTGCACGTCAATCATCTGCCTTATATGCGCTATCCGCCGACGTGGCCGGTGTTCATCCCGAAAGACATGCTCGGTGGATGGTTTGAGATGTATGCCTTCGCGATGGAGTTGAACGTCTGGACCAGCACCGAGTTCGTTGACGCGAAGTATGACGACGCAGCTGGCCATTGGACAGCGACGATCCGGCGGGGTGATGGTTCGACACGGGTGATGAAACCGCGCCACATTATTTTCGCCAACGGTGTCAGTGGTATCCCGAAGGTGCCTGAATTGCCGGGCATGAAGGAATTCAAAGGCAAGCTCACGCACGCGCATAGTTTCACCGATGGCCGTGAATATCGTGGCAAGAAGGCTCTGATTATCGGCACGGGTAATAGCGCCCACGATATCGGCCAGGACCTGCACAGCAACGGTGTTGATACCACAATCGTGCAGCGCGGCTCGACAACGGTCGTTTCGATTGCGCCGAGTGCCGTGACCAACTATGCGATCTATAACGAAGGCCCGCCACTTGAAGATTGCGATCTGTTGGCAGCGACCAGCACCTATCCGCTGGTCGTTCGCGGCTATCAGATGGCCGTCAAACGGATGGTTGAACTCGACAAAGACTTGATAGCGGGGCTCAAGAGCATCGGCTTCAAATACGACATCGGCGCCGATGAGACCGGGCATCAGATGAAGTATCAGCGCCGTGGTGGCGGTTATTATCTTAATGCCGGCGCGTCTGATCTGATGATCAAGGGTGAAATCGGCCTGCTACAGTACGACACGATCGAGACGTTCTGCGCGGAGGGCGCTCGATTGAAGGATGGCACGATCGTACCGGCGGATCTTATTGTGTTGGCAACTGGCTACTACACGCAAACTGAATTGGTGCGCCGTGTGCTCGGGGAGGATGTTGCGAAACGCGTCGGCCCGATCTGGGGCTGGGGCGATGACGGAGAGATGTGCAATATGTGGAAGCGCACACCGCAGCCGGGCCTCTGGTTCATCGCTGGCAGCCTTGCGCAGTGCCGCATCTATTCGAAATTCATGGCGCTGCAGATCAAAGCCGTTGAAGAGGCCCTGATGGTCGATGCGCCCGACGTACCAACGCCGGTCATCGCAACCGTTGAAGAAGTGAGAGCCGCATCATGAGCAAGCTGCAAACCGTTGGCGTTCTAGGTGCCGGCACGATGGGGCATGCGCTGGCTCTGGTACACGCTGTCGGCGGCATGGATGTGCGCCTCACCGACAACAATGCAGATACCTTGGCGCGGGCGCCGGATCTGATCGCGAGTGCGCTTGATACGCTGGTGTCAGCCGGCACAATGAATACCGCTGATCGTCAAAGCGCGCTTGATCGCATCACCACGATGTCAACGCTTGAAGCGACCGTTGCGGATGTTGATCTGGTGGTCGAAGCTGTCGTCGAAAACGCTGACGTCAAGCAAATGGTCTACGGCCAGCTTGATGCGGTTGTCCGTGACGATACGATCATCGCGTCGAACACATCCTACCTCAACGTGTTTCCGTTGATGCCTGAGCGCCGCCAGGGCCAGACGATGATCGCGCACTGGTATACGCCGCCTTACATTTGCGATTTGGTCGATCTTGCGCCGGGACCGTCAACTAATCCTGCCATCATAGAGGCGCTGCGTGATCTCTATGCGGGCATGGGCAAGGAGCCGGTCGTCTTCAAGTCGATGCTTGAAGGCTATATCGCCAACCGTCTGCAGGCAGCACTGCATCTCGAAGTGTTCGATCTGCTCGATCAGGGAATCGTTTCAGCGGAAGACATCGACCGATCGATTAGATGTTCCATCCCGGATGATCACATTGATCCTCGGCGCTCGGCCCTTTTCATGGCACGTTCGGTTTTGAGGGATATCCGAGACGGAGGCGCAAATGCTTGTTCGACTTCATAGCCAGGCC
>CAJQQK010000257.1 GCA_905480435.1 uncultured Hyphomicrobiaceae bacterium
GCCAGGGTACGTAGCTTCGCCCTCAATATCCTGCGTGCCAACGGCGAAAACAATATCTCGCAGGCCATGTGGCACAACGTCCTCGACATCACACGGCCGCTCAATTATCGCTTCATGTAGTTAGCGTTGAACAGCCCTGCAAATGCAATAGTTTCTAAAGTCCGCTTTTGAGCGACGACTGGCAGTAATCTAACCTAACAAGAACTTCACTGGCCAACCCAACTCGGAAGCAGTTGCCGAGCTAATCCGCCGTCGCATCGCGGGACGCCAAATAGTAGCGCCAGCCGCCATGTTCAGTGACCTCAGTCGCGCCCTGCAGACCGACAGACTCACAAATGAACCCTTTGACCTGCTCGTTGGTTTCAAGTGTGATTGTGCCGATGCCAAGCGGGTGCGGAATGCCGTCAACGAATTCTCCTAAACGTTCACGCGGGATGGCCCATGTCTCGAGCTCAATGCTTTCGCCACTCGCGTCACAGACAAGCCCAGGCCGCGCAGGCGGTTCACCTGCCAATGCGAAAAGACGATAACCAGGCTTGGTTTGCGCCGTCCTTAGAAATCGAGCGCCAAGACGCGTTAATTCAACATTCAGCGGCAGCCCCGACATATGCGCACCGACGACGGCAAGCTCAAACTCATCCTCAGTCGCCGTGACATGGTTGCCATTTTGCTTGGCCTCAGGAACCTCCCATGCCGTTGCACCGGCTCGAACACCCGCCAAAATATGGACATCTCGTGCTAATGTTGCTGCTCGGGCATCGTGCCCGGATGGCGCAAGAAGTGTAACGCTTCCGGGAAGACCGTCATCGCGAGGGCCGGTGGGAACGGCAATGCCACAAAGATCGAGAAGATTTACGAAATTGGTGTAAGTGCCAAGTCTCGAATTCGGCGCGATCGGATCTTCTTCGATATCCTGCAGGCGAACAACTGTAGGTATGCTTGGCACACACATGAGATCGACACTTGCGATAACCGGGGCAAGTCGTCGTCTCAGATCGGCGAGTTTGTATTGATCACGGAAAGCGTCCGCAGCCGAAAAATTTTGGGCTGCTTCAATCACTTTTCGCGTTGCCGGGTGAACCGCATCCGGGTCATTTTCCAAGAGGTCAGCGACAACAGTATATCGTTCTGCAACCCAACTTCCCAAGTAGAGCAGCTCCGCTACTTCGTAAAATGGACCAAAATCCACTTCGATCAGTTCCGCTCCGGACGCATGAAGCAGCTCCAAATCCCTCTCAAATGATCTGGCCTGGATCGCATCATCAAAGAACTGCCGAGTGCCCGGGCTGGGAATACCAATTTGCAGGTTAGGCTGCATTTGCGCCAGCGGCGGAAATGCGATGTCACGAGCGAAGGCATCGTGTTGATCATATCGTGCCGCGACACTCGCGACGTCATACGCATCATCAACATTTAAGGCAAAGATCGATACGGTATCGAGTGTTCGGCATGCCGGGACGACTCCCGTTGCCGACAGGGCCCCAAGCGAGGGCTTCAGCCCGACGATATTGTTGAGGGCTGCCGGAACGCGGCCTGATCCTGCTGTGTCGGTGCCAAGCGAAAACGTCACGATGCCGTGTGCAACCGCAACTGCGGAACCGGAGCTTGAGCCACCCGGAACCAGCGTTGGGTCAATCGCGTTCTTTGGCACGGGATACGGCGTCCGCACACCAACTAGTCCGGTCGCAAACTGATCGAGATTGGTCTTGCCGACCAGGATTGCACCGGCTTCACGCAAGGTGTGCACGCAAAACGCATCGACATCTGGCTGGTACGTATAAGCCGGACAGGCGGCGGTTGTGTCTATGCCGGCGACATCAATATTGTCCTTTACGCAGAACGGTATCCCCCACAGGGGCTTTGCCGACGGGTCAAACGCCCCTAGCGCTTCTATATCTTTCTCGATATCGGCCCGCGCACGGACAGCTAAAAAAATTCCAGGATCGGCCACAGCATCGATGCGCCGAAACACCTCATCAACAACAGCACCAGCCTTGAGTGCTGCAGCATAACCCGCGTGAAGACTGGCGATGTTAAATGGCATCTTGCCGATCATGGCCTTGGCCTTTCTTAGTCGTATTCTTGTTGACTCGGGAACTGACTGACGCCCAATCAAGCGGCATGTAGGGACGGCGGGTGCGGGATCGCGTCGATCAGTGTCTGCGTGTAAGGTGACTGCGGAGACGCCAGGACCTCGGAGGCGTTGCCTTGCTCGACAATCCGGCCTGCGCGCATGACGATGACGTCGTCACAAAGTAGGCGGACGACGTTCAGATCATGAGATACAAACAGATAGCTCATGCCGAAGTCCGCTCTGAGATCGTGCAGTAAGTTGAGCACGATCGCTTGGACAGAAACATCGAGTGCTGCCGTTGGTTCGTCTAGGATGAGCAGCTTCGGTGACAATGCTATGGCCCGAGCGATACCGACGCGTGCCTTTTGTCCGCCAGAAAGTTGATGCGGAAAGCGGCTGAGCAAATCAACTGGCAGCCCGACGCGCTCGGCCAGTTGCTCCACGCGCTCTTCGATGCATTTGCGGTCCTCATCGCTCCCGAGCATGCGAATTGGATCTTCAATCACACGCCGTGCCGTGAATCTCGGATTGAGGCTGTCGGTTGGATCTTGAAACACCATCTGCAGTTGAGCGCGGTAGGTAGATCGTGCAAAAGACTTGATTGGAATGTCTGTCAGCTCAACGCCGTTCAACTTGACGGATCCCACTGTCGGCTCCAGCAATCTCATGATGATCGATGACGTCGTTGATTTTCCGCAACCTGACTCGCCGACCAACCCAACGCTGCCGCCAGCTGGAATTGAGAAAGAAATATCGTCTATGGCAAGGGGCGCCTCTGGAGGCTTGATCGATTTGGAGCGGATCAATTTTTCCAACCACAAGGACCGCTTGGCAATCTCAGGAGCAAACGACTTTGTCAGCGACGTCACTTGAAGAATGGGGACATCTGACGTGGCTCGTGCGGCTTTGGTCGGTTTGGCTGCGGTTGCAAGATCTTCAAGCAACAGTTCCCGAACGGTACTGTCGAGACGCGGCGTCGCGCGGATGAGCTTGCGCGTGTAGGCGTGCTTGGGCGACGCGAACAACTCGCTCGTTTCGCCAGCTTCGACAATTGCACCATCCTTCATAACAATGATGCGATCGCAATAGGAGGACGCAAGCCCAAGGTCGTGCGTGATCAGAATCGTCGACATATTCCGCTCGTGCGTGAGTTCGACGATCAGCTCCATAACCGTTTTCTGCGTCGTGACATCAAGCCCTGTTGTTGGTTCATCCGCGATCAGCAGCCGTGGGCGACAGGCAAGTGCGAGCGCGATGACAATGCGTTGGCACATGCCACCCGATAGCTCGAACGGATAGGCGTTGTAGCGTGCTTCGGCGTCTCGAATCTTCACGATTTTCAGAAGCTCTATGGACTTCACCCGAGCATTGGAGCCGACAGCCTGGGCGTGCTGCCTCAGTACATCCGAAATTTGATCGCCGACCCGCCGAATGGGATTGAGCGCCATCCGAGGATTCTGGAAAATCATGGAGATCTCGCGCCCACGAAGATCGCGCATCGTGCGTTCGTCTGCATTGACAAGGTCGATGCCTGAAAATGTCATGTCTCCTGACGAGATCCGGCCCGCGCGGTCAAGGATGCGCATTAGAGCATACGACGTGACGGACTTGCCCGAACCGGATTCGCCGACAATGCCAAGCGTTTCACCTTTGGCGACCTGGAAACTGACGTTAGACACTGCCTGCACGGTTCCATTGCGTGTCGCGAATGATACGCCAAGTCGATCGACTTGAACGAGTGCCGGCTGTGGCGCTGAACCCAGGATGCTTTTATCGCGCATGGTCGTTGCGTCTTCCATCATGTTCTCTGAGCCGGATCGACCATATCGCGCAGACCGTCGCCCATGAGATTGAAGGTCAAGACCGCCAGCATCAATGATACGCCTGGAAAAACCGCGAGCCACCATTCGCCCGACACGATGAACTGCGCGCCCTCAGCAACCATGATGCCCCACTCCGGCGTTGGCGGACGCACCCCAAGACCGATGAATGAGAGACCGGCAGCATTGAGAATAGCCCAACCCAGGTTGAGCGAAATTTGAACCATCATCGGGGGCAACGCATTTGGGAAGATATGAAACGCGAGTACTCGCAAGTCGTTGTTGCCGGAGAGACGTGCTGCCTGTGCAAATCCGGCGTGGCGCCGAATATTAACCTCACCGCGAGCGACACGCGCATAGAATGGAATGTTGATGATTGCCGTTGCGTAAATGATGTTCTCGACGGTGTTGCCGAGTGCGGCAACGATCCCCATGGCCAGTACAAACAATGGAAAGGCCATGATCGTATCGATCATGCGACCCGAAATGGTATCGAACCAGCCGCCATAATAGCCTGCAAGAGAACCGAGCATTGATCCGATGACAAACGACAGAGCAACCGCGGTTATCGCGATGAACAAGTCCAGCCGCGTCGCGACAACGACGCGCGAAAAGACATCTCGACCAAGTTGATCGGTACCGAACCAATGATCTGTCGATGGAGGCTGAAGCCTTACTGCTGAATTCGACGCCAATGGATCGTAGGGGACAATGTAAGGACCCAGCAAAGCGGCGATAATCATAATGCCAAACAGACCGAACGAAATTAGTGTTACCGGATTGGACTTTAAGACATAGACAATGTGAGCAAACGCATTGCCGGTGCTGGCCGGGCGTGTGGTTTCTGGGTCGACGGCCGATACGTGCGCCACTGTTTCGTGGACGGTGTCTGGGGCAGTTGCCGATGCCGCGTGATCCTGCATCATGCTTCCGATCCGACGCGTGGATCAATCAATGTGTAGATGACGTCCACGAGAAGATTGACCAGCACAAACAGAATTGCCATCGAGAGCACAAAGCCTTGCACGGCAGCGTAGTCGGATACCACCAACGCCTCTACGGCGTAAGAACCAATCCCGGGCCAGGCGAACACCTTCTCGACAAGAACATTCGCACCGAGCGTGAACGAAAACACCATGCCGAGCGTCGTGATCACCGGAAGCATCGCGTTGCCGAGCGCATACGTCAGGATCACTTTTCGCGATGACAATCCGGCGGCTCTAGCTGTCCGGATATACTCGCTCGACAGTGCCTGGATCATGGCGGCCCGCGTCATGCGCGCGATCGGGGCGAGTGTGAATAAGGCAAGTGTAACGGCTGGCATAAACACTTGTGCGGCAGCAGCCCATGCAGTCTCCAAATCACCGACAAGCATCGCATCTATCGTGAAGAACCCCGTCACGTGTGGTGGTGGCAGATACGCGAAATCTAGCCGGCCGATCGGGGAAGGCGCCCAACCGAGAAGATAATAAAAGAAGAAAACCAGAACCAGGCCGGTAAAAAATGTTGGCAGCGATACCCCCATAGTCACGAGCAATCGGCAGGCATGATCAACCAGACGACCCGGATTAAGAGCAGCCAGAATGCCCATCGGAATGGCGATCATGGTAGACAGGAAGAGGGCTGCAAATGTCAGCTCCAAAGATGCCGGGAGTCGTGTTGTGAGGTCAGTCAGAACAGGCTGACCCGTTGAAAGCGACTGGCCGAGATCGCCACGTGACAAATCCCCAAGGTAAATCAGGAACTGCTGCGGCAATGGCAGATCAAGTCCAAGCGATTTTCGGATCTCAGCTATGGAATTTGCGTCAGCAGCCGGGCCCGCAAAATAGACGGCAGGGTCGCCCGGCAATGCCCGGGTGAGTAGAAATGTAACGACGATGACACCGAAGAGAACCGGGAGCGCCTGCCAAAGCCGTTGCAGAACAGTTTTTGTTCTTGAGCCAAGCATCAAATCGCTCCCAATCTTGGTTGTGGACCGGACTAGGTTTTCTTGAACTTGCGAGCATCGAGCTGGCGATGAAACCAGAATTCGTACCCTTCAAGGTCGGATGTCATGCCGGAACTGAGTGTCGGTTGCCAAAGCGGAATCCGCGGCACGTCTTCGAAGGCGATTTCGATAAGCCGCTTCACCTTCGGTGCGTATTCGGGATTGTCGATCTCCATATGGAGCGTCTCATCGACGAGCGCTTTGACTTCTGGGTTGTCATAGTTAGATGAATTGAAGAGATGCCCTTTGATGTATGCCCAGAAGAAATAGTAGTCGGGATAGTTCAGCCATCCGCCAAAGTTTTCGAGGTGAAGCGGCAGGCGTTTTTCAACGAGCGCTGCGGTGCGCCAATTGGCACCCGGTATCTTCTCGATCTTCGCCTTGATACCGATTTTACCCAGGCTCTCTTGGATCAAGAGTGCTGTTGGCTCCATCCAGCTGCTGAGCGACTGGTTGATCGCAAATGGCACTTCAAACCCATCTTTGAAGGCTGTTTCTGAGAGTAGCGCCTTTGCCTTGTCCAAGTCCGTTGAGTAGGGAAACGGTTGCGGCCAGGAAATGTCCGTCGGCTTTGCTGAAGCGCCACCCCACATTTTCACGCCATTGCCATAAGCGGCGGCCTTGAAAATCTCTTCGTAGGGCACCGCGCACGCAATCGCCTGGCGAACCTTTTTATCTTTGAACGCATCGAACTTAAGATTGACGCCAAGGCAGTAGATGCAGTTTTCGATCGGCGTCGCCGTAACTTTGAGGCCATCCTTGCTGGCCAGTTCCGTTGCATCCTTGTCCGGAATGCCGAACGAAAGATCGACATCCTTACGCTCAAGCAATGCGCGACGTGTTGAGATCGATGGAACTTCGCGCACGACGACACGTTTGACGCCGGGCAACGGCCCGCTCGTCCATTTCTCATTGCGCTCATAGATCAACTGTTGACCTGGATCCCAGCGAGCGACCTTGTAGGCGCCACTGCCAGCGGGTGTGCGGTGGAGATATTCAGTTGCCCACGGGTCTTTGGCTGTGGCGTTCTTTTTCGCAAGCTTCGAGTTGATAATCATCGGAACCGGCACAGCAAGGTCCGGCAATGTCAGCTTGGATTTGCGGATCAAGTTGATCTTGAATGTCTTTTCGTCGACGACAACGAACTGTTCAGGCTTTATGAGTGAGCCAGCTTTCATCTGCACGGCGGGGAAGCCGCCCAACGACACGGCTCGGTCAAGCGACCATTTCACATCCTCGGCGGTAACGGGTGAGCCATCCCAGAACACGGCATCCGAACGCAGGTTGAATACAATCGATTTGCCGTCTTCGGATGTTATCCAGCTTTCAGCGAGATCCGGTTTCAACGTCGAGTAATCGTAGGACAGCGAGCCGTCCGGCAGCGTCTTCGTGCCAAAGGAAACCAGCCGGTCGTAACAGTTGACGGCGATCTGATAACTCGGACGGTTGGTCCCTTTGCGATGAATGTCCAAGGAATTGATGGTCTGTCCTATCACGACGACGGCTGTATCCGCCTTTGCGGCAGACGCCGGAAGCACTTTAAGCATCGGCAGCATTGGGGCGCTGAGTGCGAGTGCGCCGGCGCCCTTCAGCAATCCGCGGCGGCTCGTCTTAGATTCCGTCATCGCTCATTCTCCTGGGCTTTATCCAGCGCACAACGCTGGAGGTCTGGATCTTGAGAATGAGATTAGTGCTGGGATGCATTGCGGTCTGCTGCTAGTTTTGGCTCGGAGTGGTGCGAAAAATTCAGCACTAAGAGGTGGACACATAATGCGGCATCTGTTGCTCTTTCGGCATATCGATGAAGTGGTTAAATCGGGTTCCATCCGAAAGGCTGCTGAGGTTTTGGCGATTACGCCATCGGCGCTCAACAGGCAGATCCTGGCCGTCGAAGAGGAATTGGGCGTCCAGATATTCGAGAGGCTACCGCGCGGCGTGCGTCTAAGCACTGCCGGAGAGCTGCTGGTCCATCATATTCGCAACCAGGTCTCGGACTTCGTGCGTCTCCAATCACAGATTGCCGATTTGTCGGGTGTCCGACGCGGCCACGTGAGTATCGCCTGCAGTCAGGCTTTGTTGCCGTATTTTCTACCGAAGCAGATTGAACGCTATCGGGGTGACCATCCAGGCGTAACATTTAGCGTTGCAGTACGTGACCGAGAAGCTGCTGAGCAATCGCTTGTCGACTACTCCTCGGATGTGGCGCTAATCTTTGAGCCTGTTCGATTGGCTGACTGTCAGACTTTGCTGACGATCCGTCAGCCTATCCATGCCGTGCTGGCTGCCGATCATCCATTGGCAAACAAAGAACAGTTGGGTCTGGAAGACATCATAGCATTCCCGCTCGCATTACCTTCGTTGCCTTACGGCGTGCGCAGTCTGCTCGACGCAGCCGCCTCAAGGAAAAACATTCAACTGCAAGCGGCGATACAGTCTGACAGCTTTGAATTCTTGCGCCACGTCGTCCACCACGGACACACAATCACTTTTCAAATCGAAATTGGATTGCCCATGCCCGATGAAGTGGACTTAGGCGTCGTGCGCCGGCCGCTACGGGGCCGAGATGTGCCTCCTGGAAGACTGCATCTCACTCAGCTGAAAGGGCGCAGCCTGCCCGTCGCCGCGGCACGCTTCGCGGACCAACTCCAAAGCACCTTCGCGCAACATTTTGAGTGCATCTAATCTGGAATCAGAGATTGCCCTCATTAATCAGCCCAAACCGTGAGATTTTCACGTCTGCTCTTGCTGGCACTGCAACATGCCTGAAGGTGTTCAATAAAGCTCTTCGATTTATTCCTAAAGCTTCCGCTTCTTGATCAAAGCGTCCGTGTGGCCAATTGGTGCTGGATGTGACCAGATTGCATTCGACCGACGCGTCTCGATAGGTAGCATGTCTCCTTTTTTCAGATGCGGTCATTCACTTGAGAAAAGTTAGTCGAGGCTAAACGACAGCAACGGGTCATCGAACAAAATCGCTACGCGATATCGTGTGCTGCTCGTCTGTAGCTCGTGCTTGGTAACCACGTTTGAGGCTGTGTCGAAGGTCGGGAGAGATCTGTCTTGAAGATTGGGGTGTCAACCTCAACTCAGGACAGGAGTTCTCCC
>CAJQQK010000258.1 GCA_905480435.1 uncultured Hyphomicrobiaceae bacterium
CTACCTTGAATCAGTATTCGCAAACTAAGGGAATCCCTAAGAGTCCACAGCTCCTAGAGCATGTCGCGTTTAAAGAGATTCACAGTGCGCCTTAAAACGCCCAATCTTCGGACGATTTATGGCTCCTATTAAACACGCGGCGCTTTAGGTTTTGTCGGTTACGGGGCGTGTTTGCACGTCATCCGCACGCAGGTAAACCGTAACGGCAACCACTGTGATTACGGCCAGGAACCCGAAGACGGCGCGGTATGCGATTTCTGGTGCTGCTGCTGCACCGCCGCCCGTTGCCTCAAAGCCTCCGACAATGACACCGGTGATCGATTGAATGACGAAAACACCAAGGAACACGGCAAGATTTTGCAACGTGAGCCCACGGCCAACCAGATGATCCGGTAACAGGGCCCGCGCATGGGCGTGGATCAACATGATATAGGCGCTCGACAACGCGAACAGAACTAAGAGTATCACGGCTGTCTGCAGACTGAGGTCTGGTGTGAATGCAAGTGCAGTAAGTAAAGCCGCAGAAAGGACAGCCCCGCAACCGATCGTCCACTTACGTGAGTTCAACCACTGCTCAATTCTGCTGAAGGACATGACCCCAACCAGCATGGCGACATTGAACAATAACAACACATTGCCGCGTTCCACTCCATTGAGGCCGTGAACGTCATTGAGATACGGGCCGGCCCATAGCCCGACGACCGCCAGAACCGTACCGTAGTTCACAAATTGGATGGCGCATATAAACCATATCTGACGGCTCGCAACCTCCTTCAGGCCGGCCCAAATTTCTCTGGACGTTTCCGGTTTACGCGCGCGCGGCTCATCTGCCACCGGTGCATCACGCACCACAATATAGATCAGCAGCGAGAGGATGGCCGTCACGGCCGCCATCAACCAAAATGCAGCGCGCCAACCAATCGTTGCAGACGCCCACGCCAAGGGTGTGGTTGCAAGGAGGAAGCCGACACCACCGAGGGTGTAGAACAGCGAACTCATGGACGCAAAACGGCTGGGTGGAAACCATCTGGCGATGGCAACCAGCGCGCCCATTAATCCTGCAGCGCAACCAAAACCGATCAATCCACGGCCAAGCGCGAGGCCGGCCATGTCTTCGGCCATTGCAAACAGAGCCGAGCCGGCAACCGCCACAATGAACAGGCCGGAAATTGTGCGCCTTGGTCCGAACCTGTCTAACAGGATACCGGCCGGAATCTGAGCGGCTGCAAAAGCCAGGAAGAATGTACCGGTGACCACACCCATTTGTTCGGCCGAGACGTTCAGTTCGTTCATTAGTTCCGGGGCAATCACGGCGTTGGAAACTCGGAAGAATTGACTGGCCAGGAAGCCTGCGCAGAGGACTGCAAAGATCAAATATGCCTGAGAGCGCACTCGGTCAGATTGTGTGTTGGGCTCTCGCGAGTGGGCTGTTGCCTTTGTCATCTAGGGGAACACTGCCCTGCTT
The DNA here is from genome assembly GCA_905480435.1 of uncultured Hyphomicrobiaceae bacterium. Taxonomy (GTDB): domain Bacteria; phylum Pseudomonadota; class Alphaproteobacteria; order Rhizobiales; family Hyphomicrobiaceae; genus CAJQQK01. The sequence continues at coordinate 1,466 of CAJQQK010000258.1, forward strand.
GATCGGCCAACCAGCCGAGCGCTTCATTGAGCAGATCCGGATGCATGTCCCATCCAATCGCTACGATATTGTTACGCTTCACCTGGCCAGCTTGGGCGTCTAGCAGCTCAATAGGATGCACCATGTCGCGAACGCACTGCAGCACGGCTGGCCGCTCGTATTCCTTGAGGTTGAGGATGCCCTTTATACGCAGGATATTACTGCCATACAGCTCGAGAACTTTATAGATCCAATCCTGAACGGCTGCCGCTTCCAAATAGCCATCAAATTGCACACCGACGGTTTGGAACTCTGTCGTGCCGTGAACATGCTCCATAGGCGGAGCCGATTTTTCAAATTGTGCGTCCGGAAGGCCAACTGGTTGACGCAACATTTCAACGAGTTCATCTGACAGGACATCGCCTCCCCCATCAAACCGCATCGCAGCTGGATTTGTGTTCGACACAATCTCGTTCATCGCGGACTTGTCGGCAGTGGTGGCAAGATCAGCTTTGCCGAAGATTACGACATCCGCCGCGCTGAGTTGAAACCGCGCTTCGGAATGCTGCGCCAAGGTTGCCTGGCCGTGCACACAGTCGACAACTGTGATGACACGAGGGAAATGAAATCTGGTGGAGGCTTGAGGATGCTGGCTAAGCGTTTCCAATACTGGGAATGGATTGGCGGCACCGGATGTTTCGATGACGATGCGCTTTGGTTGCGGGTCCATCATCAAGAGTTGTGAGACGCCTTCGGCAACGCTGCCTTTTGGCTGACAGCAGATACAGCCACCTTCCAACAACAAGATATCATCGCTGGCGCCGATCACCAGATTGTGGTCGATCCCGATCGTTCCAATTTCATTCACAAGCACCGCCGTGCCGCCAAAATCCTGGCGCCGCAAAAGCGCGTTGAGCAGCGTGGTCTTACCGCTGCCGAGAAATCCAGTCAGGAGCATTAAGGGAATTGGCACTGGTTGTTCACTCATGATTGGTTCGTCTGGCTGTCGTCGCCGATGAGCAGATCGATGAGATCGGTCAGGCCTGTCAATGTCACATCAACAGATGGATGTTCGCCACCCTGCCCTTTGCGGGGCAACCAGGCGGTGTGCATCCCGTAAGCTTTTGCGCCTTCCATGTCATTGACGAGGTCGTCACCGACATAGAGCAACTGCTGGGGTGGCATGCCCATGAGCCCCATCGCATGCTCGAAAGCGCGCGGATCGGGTTTTGACCATCCGATTTCTCCAGAAACTGTTATCGCATCGAGATGCTGGAGTAGGCTGAAGCGCTCAAGCGACGTGTGCACGGCTGGCGCATGTGGATAGTTGGAGAGCAAGCCGAGTTTCAACTTTTCTTTTAACTTTGGCAGGACAGTCTCGGCATCTTTGATTTGCCAACACTCGGCTGCAACGCGCGCCCCAAACTTGGTCGCCATCCATGCCAACGTCGCTTCGTCCGTCGTCTTGGTTGGAAAGGTCAATCCGAGCGTTCGCCCAAATCGCTCTTCGAAACTGTGCTCGCGCCCAGTTTCCAAGCTACCGCGGATTTGATCGCCTGCAACGGATACATAGTTTGATCGGAATTCTTGCCACTTGGTATCGACGGCATTTCGGGCTGATGGAAAACGTTCAGGGAGATCCTCTCTGAAAAACGCTTCGACACAGCCAAAATGACCATCAACGTCCGTCGTGATGCCTGGTGGATGCACAAGGGTATCACCCCAATCAAACAGCACGCCGCGAATATCGTGATCGGATGGATTAAAGCTCACGACGCACTCCTTGAACCAAGCCTGTCAAAGCGAGCGCGTTCGCCAGCCACTTAAGCATCTCCATCGTCACCCTTGAGAGAGCACCGGTCAAATGTCCTATTGGGGTTTGATAGGCGTTTAGACAGTGGCAGTACGACATATTATATATTCGATATCGTATCCGTTCGACATTGCTGATCGCTCCCCGTAAGGTTCGCGATCAATACCGGCGGGCATGGGGTAACAATAAGTATGCAGGCGATACTAGGCGGGCGCGTTGTCGACGGGCTGGGTGGTGACCCCATCGAAAATGGCGTGGTGCTCATCAATGATGACCGCATAACGCATGTCGGTAGCAAAGATGCCGTGCAGATCCCGCGAGACGCTCAAGTCATTGACGCAGCCGGTCACACCGTCTTGCCCGGAATTATCGACTGCCATGTGCATGGGACCTACCGCTCTCGCGATGTGCGCCGGCATTTGCTTAATTCACCAACCTATAATGTTTTGCGGTCGACGCAGATCATCGAGGAGACGCTCGCGTGTGGCGTTACCACTGCGCGCGACATGGGCGGGGCCGACGCCGGTTTCCGTCAAGCCATCGAAGAAGGGATCATCGCCGGCCCGCGCTTGCAGATTTCCATCGCTATGGTCTCACAGACCGGTGGTCACGGCGATTTCTGGGTTCCGGCTGGCATGCGGATTCCGAAACGCACATGGCTGCCGGATGCCGTTGCTGATGGCGTCGATGACGTGCGCCGTCTCGTTCGCCAGCTTCTGATGGCCGGCGCTGATTTCATAAAGATTTGCGCGACCGGCGGCATCACGTCCGTAAACGATAGTTGGGATGAGCCGCAGTTTACACTTGAAGAATTGCGCTGCGCCGTCGAAGAGGCCGCTGCAAAACGCAAACCGGTTGCCGTTCACGCCGAAGGTGTTGATGGCATTCGCACGGCGCTTGAGGCAGGCGTCCATTCACTTGAGCACGGATGGTTCATCGACGAGCAATGTATCGACCGGATGGTCGAACAAGGCACATGGTGGGTGCCGACGCTCGCACTGGTGCCGATGTCAATCGAACATCGCAAGAAGGACGCCGCCTGGGGCCAACAGCAACTTGGTGACGAAGCCCAAAAAGACACCGAAATTCACAAAAAAATGCAGGACGAGCAATTCCCGATCTGGCGCGAAGCCGTACGTCGCGGTGTGAAGATTGCGATGGGAACCGATCAGTCGCACCGATTGCTGGTTGGTGAGAATATGGTCGAACTCCGCTTCATGGTTCAGTATCTCGGCATGTCCCCGATGGACGTTCTGGTGTCTGCGACATCCAAAGCCGCCGAATGCATCGGCCGCAATGATTTAGGCGCACTCGCGCCTGGCCGGCTTGCCGACGTTCTGATCGTCGATGGCGATCCGCTCAATGACATCAGCGTGCTTGAAAACCGTGAGTGTCTAAAACTCATCATGAAAGCGGGCTCCGCTTACACCAACCGCATGTAAACGAACCGAATAACGAGTGGATATGCGCGCACTCATCAATTGGGTGGTCGCTGAAAGGTAGAGAAATGCAACTCAACAGATTCATGATCCGCCCTTTCGTTGAGGCAGGGCTTCGAGAAGAACTTGCTGCCGGCGATACCACGGGCGGATTCCTGGTGCTCGGTAATGATCCCGTGCAAACCGGCCAGATCTACGCGAAAGACTATGGCATCGTCTGCGGCCTCCTGCTTGCCGATGAAACGATTCGGATGCTGGACGATAGCGCTGAGGTTGAGCACGCCGTTCGCGATGGCGATGAAGTCACGCCCGGCACGACTTTGTTGAAAATCACAGCTCGGACATCGACTTTCTTCGCCGTTGAGAGATGCGCGCTGGATTGGATCCAGCAGCTTTCAGGCATCGCGACCAAGACGCGACGCTACATGGATATGGTCAAGGGCACCAATGTGCGGGTGACCGACACACGCAAAGGCTGGCCGAGCTTGCGGGTGCTGCAGAAATATGCCGTGCGTGTTGGCGGTGCTCACAACCACATCTTCAATCTTAGCAACTGCATCCTGATCAAAGATAATCATATCAAGGCGGCTGGCAGTCTTACCAATGCGGTCAATACAATCCGTGCGCATGCACAGCACACTTTCAAGATCGAAGCCGAGTGCGAAACACTCGATATGGTCCGGGAAGCGCTGGCGGTAAACGTCGAAATCATCATGTTCGACAACATGGACCTCGACGAGATGCGTGAAGGCCTCAAGCTCGTCGATGGCCGCGCCATGACAGAGGCTTCAGGCGGCATCAACGAAAAGACGATCGGGCCGATTTCACAGCTGGGAGTCGATGTCATTTCGCTTGGCGATCTGACGCATAGCATCAGTGCGCTTGATGTCAGCCTCGACATCAAGGATATCAAGCCGAGTGCCCTGCGTACGATTAAGCGCATGGAAGAAAATCAATAAACCGGGCGACCTTTATAGTTATCCCTGGGTGCGAACGGATCAGGCGAACACACGAATGGCAAAATCCCCGAAGAAGTCGAAGGCTGCGCCAAGCAAGTCAAAAAAGAAGTCGCTGTCATTCAAGACCAGTCACGGCATTATGCCCGCGCTCGACAGCGACTCTGTCTATGATGTGCTGCGAACGGTTGAGGCAAGCACAAAAATTGAAGGCGTGATTGGTTACAAAATCGGCCTGACATTGGCATTGCGCTTGGGCTTGCCAAGCGCGGTCGCAGCACTTCGGGAAGTGACAGATCTGCCGATCATTTATGATCATCAGAAAGCTGGACCAGACATACCGGACATGGGGCCGAAATTCTGTGCACTTGCCGCTGACGCGGGCGTCTCCGGGCTTATCCTGTTTCCGCTTGCAGGCCCAAGAGCTGTTGATGCCTTTGTCGGTGGTTCGGTCGACGCCGGATTGATGCCACTGGTGGGTGGCGATTTACCACTCAAGGATTACAACGCGAGCGGCGGCGGTTATGTTGTCGACGATGCGCTTGAGCATATTTTTAAGCGTGCCGTTGATCATGGTGCCACGCATTTCATTGTGCCGGGCAATACGGATGAGAAAGTTCGCCACCATGCTGCCTGGTTACGCAAGGCAGTCAAGACACCAAGTCTGGTCATTCCAGGCATTGGCGCTCTTGGTGGTAACATTTCGGATTGCTTTGCAGCTGCCAAAGGTTGCCGTGCCTACGCTGTAATTGGCCGGGCAATATATGGCGCGGCTGATCCGGCTGAGGCTGCCAAGAAACTCGCTGGCGAAGCGTTGAAGTTCGCATAAGCATGACCCAATCCAAGCAGTTTCAACTCTTCATCGACGGTGAATTTGTACCAGCCGCCTCGGGTGAAACATTCACTGTTATCAGCCCAATCGACGGCACCGCGTATGCCTCAGTCGCGAAAGCCGGCGTCGAGGATATCGACCTAGCCGCCGCTGCTGCGCGGCGTGCCTTTGCCGGTGCTTGGCCACGCATGCTGCCGTTCGATCGTGGCCGGGTGTTGCAAGAAATCGCCAACGCTATTCGGCGCCGTTCCGAAGAGATTGCAACGGCCGAGACGATGTCTGGCGGCAAGACCATATCCAACTCTCTCAATGAAGTGTCGGCGGCGGCCCGCGTGTTTGAGTACTACGCAGGCGCGATGGATAAATTCTTCGGCAGCACAATTCCGATGGGCGCCGACCTGATGGATTTCACGATCCGCGAACCGGTCGGGGTCGTTGCCCAGATCACACCCTGGAACTTTCCCATTCTCGCTGCTGCCTGGAAGGTCGCGCCTGCCATTGCGAGTGGTTGTAGCGTTATTTTAAAACCTGCCAGCAACACGCCTGTCACATCGTTGCTATTGGCCGAGGCTGCACAAGCCGCGGATCTGCCGGCAGGTGTATTGAATGTCCTGCCCGGCCCTGGCGGAGCACTTGGCAATCACATTGCCACACATCCTTTGATCAACAAGATTGCCTTCACTGGCGAAGGCCGCACCGGGGCAGCGCTCGTCAAGGCCGCAGCCGATGACATCAAACGCGTGTCTCTAGAGCTTGGCGGCAAGAGTCCCAACATCATTTTCGCCGATGCAAATATCAAGAAGGCCGGCAATGCCGCCATCAGCGCCGCGTTCGGCAATGCTGGGCAAAGCTGTTCGGCACGCACGCGTATTCTCGTTGAGCGCGGTGTCCATGACGAGGTCCTGGAGTTAATGCAGGTCGGTTTGCAAAATTGGCGGATCGGAAACCCATTGGAACCAGACACTGATATGGGGCCGATGGTGTCAGCATCGCAATGGCAGACGGTCAAAGATTACGTCTCGATCGGTGTGTCTGAAGGCGCAACGCTTGTTTGCGGTGGTGACCGGCCGGAAGGACTATCTGACGGACATTACTTTGCGCCGACGATTTTCACTGATGTCGACAACAGCATGCGTATCGCGCAGGAAGAGATTTTCGGGCCGGTTGCCGCAATCATTCCTTTTGACACAGAAGAGGAAGCCATTGCGATTGCGAATGACAGTCCGTTCGGGCTCAACGCTTCCGTCTGGACGCGAGACATCAACAGGGCGCTGCGCGTTGTGCGCGATCTCGACAGTGGGATGGTCAGTGTCAATTCACACGGCAGCGCCAGCCGCTACAGCACGTTCACGCCATTCGGCGGCATGAAGAAATCCGGTATTGGTCGAGAACTTGGCATGAATGCGCTCGACCTTTACACCGAGCTCAAGAACGTGATCATCGACATCAGCGACACAACAACGAGCGAGTAAGTGGATCATGTTTCCTGAACAAACCAAGAGCCTGGCAGCCAAAGTGCTGGATGGTGCCCGCGCTGCCGGCATACGCATCACCACGGTTGAAACCGTTACCTCGGGCTTGGTGGCAGCCGCTATGACTTCTGTATCGGGCGCGTCAAGTATCGTCGAGCGCGGCTTTATCCTCTATCACGACAGCGCGAAAGCAACCGGCCTGGGCGTCTCAGAAGAAGTCTCCCGCACACATGGCGCCGTGAGTGCACCTGTTACGCAAGGCCTCGCTGAGGGCGGCCTCACGAACTCCACTGCTGGACTGTCGATCTCAGTAACCGGGTATGCCGGACCAACGGGCGGCAATGAGCGTGACCCCGTCGGCACTTGTTATGTCGCGGTTGCACGCACCGGCCACGACACAGTTGTGGAACGCCATAGTTGTGAAGGCGACCGCGACGCCGTGCGTTTAGCTGCCGTTAACGCAGCTCTCAGTCTCGCAATAGCGCAGCTGTGATTCAGCCCGATCAAACGACAGCATATTGATCAAAGCTGTCATGTCGTCGCCCGGCACTGAGTATGTCGATTGGGGCTGATTGCCAACCGTATCAGTCATCGGCAGAATGGGTCCTTAAATGGCTACCCGACGTTTCAAGTGGGTAGCCTGAGGTCGAGTTTGCCAGCTATGAGGTAGGTGACGGCCTTCAAGGTCTTGCTGTTTCGGTAGCCGCGTGCCTTGGCTTTTGCGGCCTGGACGAGAGAATTGATGCCCTCG
>CAJQQK010000259.1 GCA_905480435.1 uncultured Hyphomicrobiaceae bacterium
CGCGTACTTTGGGTGTCGTCGTGGCCTGGCTATGAAGTCGAACAAGCATTTGCGCCTCCGTCTCGGATATCCCTCAAAACCGAACGTGCCATGAAAAGGGCCGAGCGCCGAGGATCAATGTGATCATCCGGGATGGAACATCTAAGCTTGAAAGGTATCACGCCTTTTGGTTTTTGCGAGTGCATTGCAGCAGCGTTTGCCTCGTTGACCGAGGCTGGCGGGTAATCGGTGATATAAGAAGATCCCAAGGGAGTATGCTCGTGAAGAAAACGATTGGTTTGGTAGCAGCTGGTGCTGTTGCTTTGACATCGGCACTGTCCGTTGCGACGGTTGCTGAAGCGGCAAAGAAAATCCAGGTACAGGCAAGCTCGAAGTCAGGTGACTGGGCGCACCGGTTCATGACCGACAAGTATGCGCCGAAACTCAAGGAAATGACCTTCGGCAATCTCTCGATCGAGGTGCTGCCAACCCAGGCCGTTGTCCCTCACCGAGAAACAATTGACGCGGTTGCCAACGGTATTCTTGACGGTGATCTCAATGCTGTTTCCTATTTCGCGGGCCGTGATCCTGCGTTCGCCATAATCGGCGATCTGATCGCAGCCTATGATACGGCGGATCAGGTTCGCACGTTTTGTGAGTACGGCGGCGGCAAGGAAATTCTCCAAAAACTCTATGACAAATACACCAAGGGCAAGCTGCACGTCATCGGTTGCGGCCCCTACAGCAAAGAAGCACTCGTCTCAAAAACAGAGATTACGACTGTCGATGGCTTGAAAGGCGTGAAGATCCGCTCGCCTGAAGGTCTCGCTGCTGAAGTCTTCAAACGCGTTGGTGCGGCGCCCGTGTCACTGCCGTTTTCGGAAGTCTATACGGCGCTGGAAAAAGGCCTGATCGATGCGGCGGACGCATCCGCGTTCGTGAATAACGAAGCATCGGGCATGCACAAGATCGCGAAATTTCCGATCTATCCGGGCATTCACTCGATGGCGGTTCTTCAGTTCGTCGTTAACAAGGACGTTTGGGGCAAGCTTGGCAAAAACGGCCAGACCGCTCTCGAAGTCTGGTATCAGGCAGCCTACGACGCGATGCGTCGCGAAGCTGATATCGAAGACCGCAACATTGAGCGGAAGTACGCGGACGGAAAAGACGTCAAGGTGATCAACTGGGCGCAAGCTGAGCGTGACAAGTTCCGCTCGATCTCCGTCAAAGCTTGGGAAGCCTTCGGTGCAAAAACACCATTGGCTAAAGAAGCACTCGCGGCTCACTTGAAGTTCATGAAGGCCAACGGTCTGCTCAAGTAGCGTTTATTCCGCTGCTCAACGAACTGTGCTTTGCCGCGCCGATGTGCGCGGCAAAGCCACCTATGTGAATTCTCCTGATACACGTTTGACGACAAGCTTTAAGGGCTACGAATATGGTTGCTGCCAACGAAGCCGGTTATGTCATTGACCGCCCCGGCACCGCTGTTGCGCGAGGTGTTGATCATTTTAGCCGCTTCCTAGGGCTTGCGGTTGGAAACCTTTACATCCTTTGCGCGGTCGTGACCCTCTATGAGGTGATCGCGCGCTACGTTTTCAACGCGCCGACGCAGTGGGCCTTCGAGGTCGTGATGGTGATGTGCGCCACCGCCTGGATGTTGTCTGCAGGTTTTGTGACTTTGCAGAAGCGTCACATCGGCATCACGGTGTTCTACCTGATGGCCAGCGACAAGACGCGCTGGTGGCTCGACCTCTTCGCCATGGTGGTTGGTGTCTTTGCGCTTTACATGCTTGTCAGCGACACCCTGATCCGCGCGCTCGACTCTATTGATATAGTGGAGCGGGCCGGTTCCGGCTGGAATTCGCCGTTGCCGATGATATTGAAAACTGTTCTCGTTGCCGGCCTTTTCTCGTACCTCATTCAGCTCCTTATGAATCTGTCACGGCACTTCCAGAGCCGTTCTATTGAGTTTGGTATACTGCTGCTTACAGCCGTCATCGTGCTCCGCTACCTGCTTCAGATCGGCCATCACTATATGGGCGAGGAAAGCCTATTCGGCGTTATGGATCAGTCAATCAATAATTTCGGCCTGGCTCTGAACCCGAAAGAATTTATAGACGTTCGTAGCTACGGGATTGGCTATGTCAGTCTGGGCATTGTTGCCGTTCTATTGATGCTGATGATGACCGGCATGCCGCTTGGCATTGTCACGCTGATCATCTCAGTGATCTGCGCCTTCCTGTTTTTCGGGCCAAAAGGGCTTTATCTGGTTTCGACCAATGCGTTTGGTTTGCTCGAAAAATACCCGCTGGTGGCCGTGCCGTTGTTCGTTTTGATGGCGACCATTCTTGAGCGCGCCGGGATCGCGGAGGATCTGTTCGATGCGATGTCGATCTTCGCCGGTAATCTGCGCGGCGGCGTTGCTTTGCAGACAACTGTCGTTGCAGTTATTCTGGCTGCTATGTCGGGTGTGATGGGTGGCGAGATCGTTATGCTCGGCCTTGTCGCGCTGCCGCAATTGCTCCGCCTCAAATATGATCGAAAGCTCGCGATCGGGCTGATCTGCGCTGCAGGTGCACTCGCAACGCTCATTCCGCCGTCGATCGTCATGATCGTGTATGGCCTCTCAGCCAACGTTGCAATTGGCGATCTGTTTGCCGCGGGCGTCGTCCCCGGCCTTATGCTCGCATCATTCTACGTCACGTACGTTCTGGTGCGTTGCAACCTCAATCCGTCGCTGGCGCCAACAGCTGCCGAAATTGCGAAAATGCCAGGCGTCGAGTCATCTCAAGCGCTCACCCCTGATCGCAAGTTCGCGGTGTTCCTGTGCATCCTCCTTATCGCCTTTGTCATGGGCTCAATCTATGCTGGCATCGCATCCGTCACGGAGGCGGCTGGTGTCGGCGTCTTCGGTTCGGTTATCGTTGCGGCTGCCCGCCACCGGTTCAGTTACGCCCTGCTGCGCGAATCTCTTGCCAATACCATGCAGGTGGTTGGTACCATCATTTGGCTGATTGTCGGGGCAGTAGCTTTTGTCGGAATTTACAACCTGATCGGTGGCGCGGACTTTATGCGGTCGCTGTTCGCGGATCTCGGCCTTCCACCACTTGGCGTGGTGTTCGTAATGATGGCGATCCTGGTCGTACTCGGCACGTTCATGGAATGGATCGCGATCATCTTCATTACCGTGCCAGTGTTTGCGCCGGTGGTGCGGGACCTAGGCCCTGAACTTGGTATGGAGCCAAGCTGGGCTGCGGTCTGGTTTGGCATCTTGTTCGTCATGAACATCCAGATCTACTTCCTGTCACCGCCGTTCGGGCCTGCCTGCTTCTGGCTGAAATCGGTGGCGCCGAAGGATGTCACGCTGCAGGAGATCTTCTTGGCCGTGCTGCCGTTCATTGCACTTCAGATCATCGGCATGCTGCTCGTGATGTTCATTCCTGATATCGCGCTCTGGTTCCCTCAGATGCTCAATCCAACGTGAGCAATACACCGGCTCAAGTAACGTGAACGGGCGCTGAAGTAAGCTTGCAAGTTAGAAAACGAGGGCCATCATGGTCGAAGATGACGATCCACAAATCAGTAACTACTACGGCGTGTGGCCAACGATTATCGGGCTGGCGTTCGGTATTGGGCTGACTGTTTTCATGTTCGCGCTAGCAGATGGCTTTACTGGCTAGCTAGGCGACATTATCCAAACGCTGCGGTGCCTGTTGGCCGTCCTAAAGCACGTCGCGTTTGATCGGAGCCATAAATTGCCCGAAGATTGGGCGTTTTATGGCTCATTGTGAATCCGTCAAAACGCGACATGCTGTAGTAACCTTGTTTGCCTCTTCTGTTAGCAGCTCAAGAGATGTCCTTAAGAAACAAGGCGTTTTGTTCGCTTGCAACGTTCATTCAGTCAGTTCGCGGATTTGTGAGGTGACGTGAGTAGACACTTAGGCTCCATTTGCGATTAGTGCTTGATTGGTAGTCCAGCGATCCGCTGCGGGCGTAAATTTTTGCGCTCTGTTTGATTGCCGGGCGTGATCGGGAGACAGCGTGACAATGAACACTTGGGCCTGGTTTGGAAGACGTATCAGTTCACCGTTGATTGCGACACTTGCAGTCGTCGTGGTCGCGGCCAGCTTCGCGACCGGTTTGCCGTCTGATGCGCTTGCCAAGCCACGTATCAAAACGCTGGGCCTGAGGGGCGTCGCGATTAAGGGATATGATCCCGTTGCCTATTTTGTGAAACGCGCGCCGGTTAAAGGCAGCAAACAGTTCTCGCTGAAGCATGCTGGCGCCGAGTGGCGCTTCTCGAGTGCCGAGAATATGGCAACGTTCAAAGCCAATCCTGCGAAATATACGCCGGCTTATGGCGGCTATTGTGCCTATGGCGTTGCCCAGGGATATCTTGTCAAAATCGAACCACATGCTTGGTCTATCAAAAATGGCCGGCTTTATCTGAATTACGATCGCAGTGTCCAGCGCCGGTGGAGTAAGAAGCCATCGAGCTATATTGTGACGGCCAACAAAAAGTGGCCACGCCTGCTTAGGAAATAAGATTGATCGCGTCGATAGCCGATTACAGTCATGAAAAACTGTGGGGCACGACATCGGATGGATGCACCGCACCGGACTTTGAGCGAGATAACATATGACTGCCTTGCAACAACCTGCGAAGCGCGTGCGCGACATCCGGCTCGATTTCTTTCGTGGTGTATGTCTGTTCATCATCTTTATTGCGCATGTTTTTGGCAATGCGTGGGCGGGGTATATTCCGGCGCGTTTTGGGTTGTCTGACGCAGCTGAGATTTTCGTTTTCTGTTCAGGCATGGCGTCGGCGGTAGCGTTTGCGAGTGTGTTTGTCCGCCATGGCTTCTTCATGGGGGCGGCCCGGATTGCGCATCGCGTGTGGCAGGTATACTGGGCGCACGTCTCGGTATTCTTTGTTTGCACCGTGATCATGGTGTTGGTCGACCAGCATCTCGAGACGGGCGAGAATTACATTCGCGGTTTGATGATGGAGCATTTCTTCAACGATAATGCCCGTCAGGCCCTGGTTGGGTTATTGACGCTGACGTACGTGCCACCGTTCTTCGACATTTTGCCGATGTATCTGGTGATCCTATGCATGGTGCCGGTTGTGATGCTGCTTGCTGGGTTCAATAAATGGTATGCGATTGCCGCCGTGGCGATCACCTGGGGTGTTGCATCATTCGGTTATCTCGACATGCCTCGGGCGCCTTGGAATAACGAGACGTGGTTCTTTAACCCGTTTTCCTGGCAACTTATTTTCTTCACTGGATTTGCCTTGATGCGCGGTTGGCTGCCGGCGCCGCCGTTTGATACCCGATTGGTCATTGCGGCCGTTTTGTATCTGTTGCTTTGTCTGCCGCTGGCATGGGGAACGCTGCTTGATATGTTCCCGGTGTTCCGTGAGATCCGTGAGTGGCTGTATCCGGTGATTAACAAGACGCATGTCGGCTTTCTTCGCTATGTGCATTTCCTCGCATTGGCTTACGTGTCCTACGTGGCTGTCGGCGAAGGCGGGCGTCGGCTTAAGGGGCTGTTGTGCGTGTTGGTCTGCAAGGTGGGCCAGCAGTCGCTTGGTATCTTCTTGCTGACGCTTGTGTTGTCTTTCAGCGGCAGTGCCTTGCTCAATGTCATTGGGCGCACCTACTTTACTGTGCCGCTGATCAATCTTGGTGGCATGGCGATCATGATCGGCGTTGCCTATATGCTGGCGTGGTTTAAGTCGACGCCTTGGAAGGCGCCAGCTGCAGCGCCATCGAGCGGGATGGCGCCCGGCAGTGAGCGGTCGGAAAATTGGTCAAAGACACCGTCTTCCAGCGTTCCAGCGGAATAATTGGAGTGAGGTGGGGGGCAGCTGTGGCCTGGCAGCACGTGACCAAGGATGGGCATGACTGGTGGCAATGGCGTGAAGATGTCTCTGATGGCGGCGTTAATCAAGTTCCGGCAAGCCGGTTCGGCATATGATGCCTTCGGGTAGAGGATTTCGCGGCAAAATTGCGGCATGCCACTTGCGCGTTTGGGCTTGATCGGTTACATGCACATCTTCGCGATTTTAGATGGGATCTGACCTCGGTCTTTGATCGACCGTTGGCATCGGAATTCCGTCCATTTGCGTTCCTCCGGTCGTATTCATACGGCACGGGGCGGAGTAGCTCAGCTGGTTAGAGCAGCGGAATCATAATCCGCGTGTCGGGGGTTCAAGTCCCTCCTCCGCTACCACCTTTATCATCCAGTCGTTTTCGGCAGCTGTAACCGGTCCGGCCAAGGCATAGAGCGCGTGGGGCTGCGCTTGGACCAGAATCCCCATTTCACCTTTGCCGCTCCTCGGTTCCAAAGAAATCCGGTCGATCAACGTGCGGACACTGTAGCGTGCCTCAGTCATTTCTGGCGTATCCTCGTTAAGGCGGGCCT
>CAJQQK010000260.1 GCA_905480435.1 uncultured Hyphomicrobiaceae bacterium
CAAGCTCGACAGCGATCCGCCGCGTGCCCCAACCCAAAGCCTTTAGCCGCAACATCTGCGCGACCTCATCCGGCTCAACCATCTCATCACCCCGCAATGCCCTCAAGGCCGTGCAGGATGCATTGTGTTGCGTCTGTTCCATGAAAGTTCCCTCTGGATAACTCGCCAAGAGCGTCACTTCCTCATGGCGTCAGAGGGTCAGTTTGTCGTGTCGCCTGACAGTGATTGTTGCAGGCGACCTCAACACCACTATCTGGGCCAATGCCTTCGACAATTTCCGTCGCAAATCGGGACTCATTCATATGGGGCACCTGATCCCAACATGGCCTGTCAGACCGTTACCTTTGCCTCAGATTGGCATCGATCACATCTTTGCCAGCCCCCATGTGCGCCTGAGCGAGGTCGCCGCAGGGCAGGCTGCAGGCTCAGACCACTTGCCGTTGGTGGCAACGGTTGAGTTGCGCTGAGGCCTGCTGTTTTTTACTCACTAACTGCGCATGATCAGGCCCGCACCGAGCAAACCAAGCACAATCAGAACGACCGTCTTGAACTGCCCTTCCGGAATCAAGCCGCGCAATCGAACACCGATGATGACGCCTGTCATCGCAGGGATAATCGCAAGTACCGAGATGCCGAGACCTGGCAGACTCATCAGGCCAAATGCCAGAAGGCCAATGGCCATACAGCTGGATGCTAGTGTGACAGCGATGTTTGTCGCTTGCACAAGCTGAGCACGGTCAAGTCCGAGTGACAGCATATAGGGCAGCAGTGGCATCACCTGGCTGCCCGTCAGTCCCGTGAAGAATCCGTTCAACAGACCGGCAGGTGCCTGCAGCGGCCGCTGCAATTGTGTTGGCAGAGCAACCGGCGGACGCAAGATTGAATAGATCGAATAAGTCACGATCAGGACACCGAGCATGAGCTCGGCATGACGTGGATCGAGCCAGACCAATGCATAGAGCCAAATGCCGATGCCAGGCATTGTGGAGACGTAAAACGGCCAAAAGCGCGCAATCGTCTCGCGGAAATGACCGGTCGTCCAAAGCAGGGCCAGATTACTGGCAATCGCCGGGATGACCACTAGTGCAATCGCTGTTTTTAGGCCAAGCGCAGCTGCCAGGAAAGGCAATGCGCACGAGGAATAGCCAAGTCCGGTCGCGCCTTTCAGCACGCCGGCGGCAATCAGGCCGAACGCGGCCAATGAGATGAGAAGTGGGTCCATCACGCATTACTCCAAAGAGAACCGATTGCAATCGGGCCGCGCAGAATTGCAGACAGCAATCTTCGCGCGATTTGCGTGATTAGTGATTTGGTAAGGTTAACAGAGTATTAATTTATAGGAAGTTTATGAAGATTTATGTGTATTTCCTAGAACGCTCGAATTGCGATCGACACTTGAGGGTCACTGATGCTGCTTGATGGCAATTTTTGTCTATACTGTGCCTGTGACAAGCCACTAACAGCCGAAACATATAGTGCGGCGAGAATAATAGGTGCGCTGAAAAACCTGACCATGAATGCCTCCATTCCATTTTTGCGCCTAATCCAAATGCCATCGCTCTATGCGTGACGATCAACATTTTGTAGGATTATTGCGCAAAAAGATGATTGAAGTGTTAGCCGGCTCGCACAGCTCCATTGACGATTGCCGACCTGACCAGTCCTGCCAATGCGATCAATGCACCATAGGGCCTTTCAGCAGCTTGGTGCGGTCCGCTGACTTGATCACGACCTCGAACGCGTTGCCGTCACGGTGAACGTCGAGTGGAACCTCGACGCCGGCAGCACCAAGTGACCAGACGCTTTTGAAGAACGATGCCAGATCGTGGACTTCCTGGTTCGCAACGCCAATCACGATGTCACCAACCTCAA
Source organism: uncultured Hyphomicrobiaceae bacterium (assembly GCA_905480435.1). Taxonomy (GTDB): domain Bacteria; phylum Pseudomonadota; class Alphaproteobacteria; order Rhizobiales; family Hyphomicrobiaceae; genus CAJQQK01. Next base: position 1,873 of record CAJQQK010000260.1, read on the forward strand.
GCTCCGTATCATCTGAAGGGCCCTCTGATGCGATGCCGGCAACAACGATTTGGTCATCGATTTCCGCAGTGTAGAGGCCTAGCCAAGGTCGTGGTGGTCGCGCCGCGCGGCCAATCTTCAAAATATCCTCAAGAATGGGTTTTAGCAGGTTGATCGGCACGACCATGTTGAGATCGAAATTGTCGCCGTCCTCGTCGGAATGTTCAACCTGCAGTGAGCCAATGCCAAGCAGCGCACCATCCGCGTCGATCAACGCTGTGCCGCCCCAGTGGGGGTGTGCAGGGGCTGTAAATAGAGCCTCTTCAAGCAGATATTCCCAGTACCCGGCAAACTCCTGTTTGGCGACGATGTGGGCTGCAACTGAATGATCGATGCCCCCCGCGCCGGCAATAACGACAGAATCGCCGATCTTCGTCGCATCGGAATCGCCAAGCGGCAACGCTGGCAGATTAAGTTGACCGAGCGCCTGAATGAGGCCGAAACCGGTTGCCTGGTCATAGCCAAGCACATGTCCGGGCGTCGTAACCTCGCCACTTGTCAGCCAGACGGTTTCCGCTTCTGTCACCAGATAGCCGATGGTCAGCACGATATTATCGCGAATTACCACGCCATTGCCCATCCGCTCAGTGCCGAGAATTTCGGACGTCATGGCGTCTTCTGGGATCTGCGTCGTGACACTGACGACAGACAGCAATGCGCGCTTCAGATCGAAATCAAAGTCTTCCTGTTGGGGCCGCAATTCAGATGACCTCATCGGTAACTGGTCCTTCACGTTATTACGGGTTCGATCCTAATCCAGCACCGCCGCATTGGCCAGTAGGGGACTTGAGTCGACCATGAGTTAGATAGGCCATACGTGGCCCGCGCCATAGGTGGTTACAACGGTTGACATGCAACCCAAGGCGCTGGTCGAGCCAACACCCCATGTGGACAGGAATGGCATGGGGTGCGATGCAGCGAACATCGCAATATCGATTGCGCTGGAGATTGGCTCAAGGCTAACTGGCACCAACTCAACTTCTCCGACTTCTCGAACGTCCAGGAACTAACGACTTTGCCTTCGCAAAGTCGGGGAGCACATGCGACCCGGCGCTTTGCGCCGCCCCCGTGGAGGGCCAGGGCGCGTCAGCGCCCGATGCCGCCCGCGAGCAAAAAGAAAAGGACTGCATCATGCAATCACCTGCCTGTCTTCTGGTTCGTGCCGAGGTGCGAGACGAGGTCGACGTGCCGAAGTTTGATACGTGGTATAACAACGAGCATCTACCGGACGCGAAAGCAGCCTTCAGCGTCGTGCGCGCCTGGCGCTGTTGGAGCAGTATCAATCCGGGCGTCCACCACGCCTATTATGAATTCCCGAGCGAAGAGGCAGCGCTCGCAGTCCTCGATACTGATGCAATCAAAGCGTTGATCAAAGAATTCGACGAGACCTGGGGAGATCGCGTATACCGCACGCGTGAGATCCTGAAGGTCGCACAACGCATCGACTAGTGTCGCCGTCTGTGCGTTTCCTACAGCATATCGCGTTTTGATGGATTCACAATGCGCCTTAAAACGCCCAACCTTCGGGCGATTTAAGGATTCTATTAAACGCAACGTGCTTCAGCTGTTGGCTCCAAGAGAAAGAACATTGATGCCTGAGAACATTCCATTTGCCCTGCTGGCCGCCTCCGGCGTGGCCGCATTTTTGGTTCTTTGGCTCACGTGTTTCTGGCTGATCGCGGAGCTTGGCGGCTGGGGCAGCCTCGCAAAAATTTTCAAGACAACGCGTAAACCTGAGGGCGAAAGGTTCACCTTTGTCAGCGGCAAAAGCAACTTCATCTCGACGTATAACAATTGCCTCAGTCTCGCGGTCACCGACGATGGATTTCGGCTGCAGCCGATGCCGCTCTTCCGCTTCGCCCACAGACCGTTATTCATACCGTGGTCGGCTGTTGCCGTGATGGGCGGGCGCCGTGAGCTCTTCCGTTATGGCACCGCCATCGAAATCACCAAGCCGACCGGCGTTCAACCTTTGACCCTCTACGGCCGCCCCATCGCCGAAAGCCTAGCAAGACACGCCCCGGACCGCCTCCTGCGGCCACCTGAGCCGAAGGCGGATTGAATGGTGGTTGAAGGAATTGATCGATCAGAGCGGGGCCCCGAACCTTATAAGATAGCTCGTCACATCTGATGCGATGTTACAGTCAGAGTGAAGTGGTTCAGGATCAGCAGTTCATGGCAGCTTCTGGATGTTGAGCTGTCGTGATTTGCGTACCACGACCGGCAGCAGATGGCCCACTCCGGTCAGTCGCAGTTCGGCAGCTTATTGGGGAGTTTCGGCCGGCAACATCACCAGGTTAAAACGACCAGCCTAGATTTCAAAATCTTGCTGCTCAGCAACGCTATGAGGTCATTGGGCAAAATGACATAAATAAAAAAGCCGGCCCTCAAGCCAGCTCTAATAGGTTCTGAAAATTGCTGTTTCGACCTCGGTACGGCAACTATCCGTTAGCAGCCATACGACGCTTTAGTTCAGCTTCGACTTCAGTCCGGTGATGCCGTCTGCAATCAGCCGTTGGCCAATCTCGTCGTCAGCTTTTGCCGCAAGAATTTTCTCTGATACGGCAACTGCGGCATCAACTGCGGCTCCACGCACTTCGCTGATCGCGGCCATCTCAGCACGTGCAATCTTCTCTTCAGCGATCTTAACGCGACGTGTAACTGCTTCCGTAGCCTTGCGTTCGGCTTCCGCACGAAGGGTTTCGCCCTCTCGTCGTGCCTGCTCAACGATCTTCTGGGCTTCGCCTTCGGCTTCAGCAGCTTTGCGCTGATACTCGGCGAGCAGCGCTTGCGCGTCTTCGCGCATCTTGCGTGCATCATCGAGGTTCTTTTTGATCGCGTCCGCGCGCTCATCCAACGCTTTCCCGATCAGACCGGGTACACCTTTGTAAACCAGCAGCGCCATGAAGAGAAAGAACGCAACTGCAACCCAGAATTCAGGCGTCTGCAGCGTGGGAAGATCATGGCCGGCAGCGGCAAAAACGGCAAGCATCATTGGCTTATTCTCCGGCAGCTGGCTGCATGGCGCGATTAATCTCGTCGGCGCTAACGTCGGTGCCGATCAGCGATTTGATCAGCTCCTGCGCCGTCTCGCTCGAAATCGTCGTAACCTGCGCCATTGCCTCAGACTTCATTGCATTGATGCGTTCTTCGGCAGCCGCCAATCGAGCATGGTCCTGGGCTTCGGCGACAAGGCGTTTAGCATCGAGATCAGCTGTCACCGCGTCGCGATTCTCTTTGACCATTGTACCGGCTTTGCTACGCGCATCAGTCAGTTTCTGCTCGTATTCAGCAATGGCGTTCTGCGTCTCGCTGTTGAGGCGCTCGCCTTCCGCAATATCACGCTCGATGCGGTTCTTGCGTTCATCGAGAACGGACGAGATCCGCGGCAGCGTGAATTTCGACAACACGAAATAGAGCGCCAGAAATGTTACCGCCAGCCAGATCAGCTGCGGCGCCATATCGTTCGTATTAAGCTGCGGTAAGCCGCTCTTTTTCTCGACCGTATCGGGCACTGAGGCCAGTACAATCGTTAGCCAGGCAAGCATGCCATTCTCCAGCGAGAATAAAATCCAGAACGGCACCGGTTCCGGGAACCAGTGCCGCGAGGGAGACCGTCAGGCAATTAGCCGAACAGGATGATTAGAGCGACGAGCAGACCGAACAGGCCGGTTGCTTCTGCGAGCGCGAAGCCGATCAGCAGGTTGGTGAACTGGCCTGGAGCAGCTGACGGGTTACGCAGCGCGCCTGACAGGTAGCTGCCAAAGATGTTGCCGATGCCGATGCCGGCGCCGATGAGTGCGAAACAGGCAAGGCCTGCACCGATATATTTTGCTGCTTCAGCTTCCATAGGAGATCTCCCTCGAGGTCAGATGTAAGTCGTTTCAGTTTGTTCGTATGAACTTAGGCGAGTGTTTGCGATTGAGGGCTGCTGTAAAGCGTCCCACTTTCGCGAATTAGTGATGGTCGTGCATGTTGATTGCGTCGTTCAGGTAGATGCAGGTCAACACTGAGAAAATCATTGCTTGAAGGAAGGCAACGAGAAACTCAAGTCCGGTAAACGCAACGGTGGCGATAAGCGGCACAATGCCGCCAAACATGCCTAGGCTCACAATGAAGCCTGCGAAAACTTTAAGCAGTGTGTGTCCAGCCATCATGTTCGCAAACAGTCGCACCGAGAGACTGATCGGCCGGATCAGGAATGAAATCACTTCGATCGGCACAATGATTGGCACGAGTGCCAGCGGCAGTCCTTCTGGCTTGAACAGTTTCAGGAAGCCCAGACCATGGCGCGCAAAGCCGATGCCCGTGACAACCACAAACACCAGCGCGGCCAGCGCAAAGGTCACCACAATGTGGCTGGTAACGGTGAAAGAGTAAGGCATCATGCCGAGCAGGTTCAGCACCAGCACGAAGATGAACAGGGTAAACACGAACGGGAAATACTTCATTCCGTCTTTGCCGGTGTTTTCATAGACCATGTTGGCAATGAATTCGTAGGCGAGCTCTGCAACCGACTGCAGTCGGGTCGGGATCAGCGCGCGGCCGCCCATCGCAAAGCTCAAAAAGCCGACGATCAAAACAACGGCCAGCACCATGAACAGAGACGAGTTCGTAAACGATGCATCAAGCCCAAATAGATCGAGCTTGAGAAACCGATTGATCTCGAATTGCTCCATGGGGCCATGTGCCCCTGTCGCTCCTTGCGGTCCCACGTATCCCAAACCCTCTAATCGTCATCATTTCTATCGCCCGGCCTTGATGACACGGACGGCGCGGCCAGTTGCGACGCTTCGGCTTCAGCCTGCAAGCGTTGCGCAGTGCGGATAACATTCATCATGCCCGCAACAAAGCCGAGAATAAGCAAAACGACCATCAGCCACGGTGCTGTACCGAAGTACCTGTCCAACCACCAGCCGACAAACCCGCCGAATGCCACACCCACAACAAGATCGACCGCAATTCTTAAGCCTTGCCCCATCGCTTGCCCCCGAACTCGGGGATCTACGGTGGATTTTGGGCTTATACGCGCTCTTGCCTCGTCCAGTCGTTTATCTATTTCGCCGGCGCGCGCTTTAATAGATGCCCGTTCTTCAGCGCTGATTACGCCTCGTTTTGGCACCTTTTTATCGTCGCCGTCTGACATAGAGACGCCTGTGCGAACTGGAGAGTGCGGCAGGATACCGCTGGTCCTCGACGGCGCGAAAATTAGATAGGGGGCACAGCGGTGTCAAGCAAGGCTGTTCGATAAGGCGGTGCTGCCCCCTATGGCGAAACCGCACACCTACTAAAAGTGGTCTGTTTGAGGTGCGAATGCATCTCATTGTGGCAAGTGATGATCGCCTTGATTGCAAAGACTCAATCATCCACAAATCTTCAATTTCAGCCTTTTTCTCGGGAATCGGATCGGTTATTCGGGGTTCGTGTATGCGTTCAGAATGATTCGCTTTCTGGATGGTGCCTCCATGTCTACATTTGATATTATATTCTGGGTGCTGATTATTTTGATCGGTGTTCTTGCCTACGCGATCGAGTCGGGCCTGTCGGCGCGACATCGCACGCTGGTGTTTTCCTCCATCCTGTCAGCCACGTTAGCGGTCATTTATATGTTGTTCCTCGTCGAGGACAATTCCAAGTTCGGGAGCGGTGAGCGTCCGGCGACCGCCAAAAAAGAAAAACAGGGGGCGGGCGGAGGCGGTGGAATAGGAGGTGGCGGCGGAGCTGGCGCAGCGGGAGGCGGCGGAGCAGAGGAAGGCGGCGCAGCAGAGGAAGGCGGCGCAGCAGGAGGCGCAGGCGCGGGATCGGGTGCCAATGACGACGGCGCGCTGCTTAAGAAGGCGGGTGGTTTTCGCGACTGTCCAGCCTGCCCGCTGATGACGGTAATCTCCCAAGGCAGCGTCACAATCGGCTCGCCAGCTGACGAATCCGGGCGCCGCGTCAACGAAGGTCCACAAAAAGTCGTCCGAATTGGTCGGTCGTTTGCAATCACCCGCTACGAGATTCAATTTCGCGAATTTGCAGCTTTTGTAAGCGCTTCGCGCCATTCGGTGCGCGCGACGTGTCTGATGGACGGCAAACCAAGCCGTGTGAGCTGGCAAAAACCTGGCTATGAGCAAAAAACCGGCGACCATCCGCTCGTCTGCGTGAGCCGTAACGATGTCAACGCCTATGCAGCGTGGTTGAGTAAGAAGACCGACCGCACCTATCGGCTGCTATCTGAATCCGAGTGGGAATACGCCGCCCGCGCGGGAACCAGCACCCCATATGTAACAGGCGCCAGCATCACCAAAAAGGGCTCCTCGACGAATTGAGTGGGTGGATCAGGTGTTTTTGGGTGGTCGGTTTTCTGCTTAATCCTGTTGGCAGAGCATTCCCCGTCGATGTGACGGGCGGCGGTCAAGGACGCGCTCTATAGCGCGCCCGCGAGGGCTT
>CAJQQK010000261.1 GCA_905480435.1 uncultured Hyphomicrobiaceae bacterium
CCAAACAAACATTGAGTCGGACCATGACCGCCCTGACGGGCTGTGGATAAGCGGCTTCGCCTTGCGTTCGCCCTGTGGGCTCACTTCAGCCGAAGCCGCCGAAATCGAGCACTGTTACACCACGCCCTGGGACGCGATCTCCGTCGACTGTCGCACCTCTAAAATCGAAGTCCTAACAGTGGTGATTGGCAGCGCTTGTCTGATTGCAATACCCAGATCCAGTCGATCAAGTGCTTTGCTGCATCAAAACGGCGCTATGTATTACAGCGCATTTGCGAGTTGGCGCACGAAGTGTTTGTCCACTTCAACACAAACGTTGTGATTAGGTGTCGACCTTGATCTCAATCAATCGAGTGCACTTGCAGATGATGACGATGGAACCATGTTTTAGGGGCCGTGCACACACGTCTGCAACACTGAATTACGACGTGTCTATATTGGAAATCTGGTCGATGCAAAATACGTGCTTTGGGTCATCTGCTGCCTGTCGTCGTGCGCAAATCACGACAGCTCATCACTCAGGAGCCGTCGATCACGGAACAAATCGTGACACCGGCTGAAGTTCCTCCGATTGCTGCCGAACGCCGACAGGCTCCTTGGGGCCACTTTGAGACATGCGTCAGACATTGAACGCGACGCTCATTTTGTCCGCTTATACCGACAGCGGACATGCCCATCCAATATGTTGTGTTGCGACTTCGACACCCGCCATCTGATCGCCCTTAAGCGAAGTCGACGCAAGGGTCCACAAAGCGGTCATCATGAGCTTCGTATAGCAGCAATCTCTTGTTTACGCGGCAGCAGTTGTTTCCTTGATAGCCGCTTCGATCGGTGGTGATAGATAAGCGCCTTGGCGTAGCAGCTCCTGTTGTACCAATGTCGGATTGAGCGCCCGGGGCATAACGCCAGTTGCGGCGGCGAGTGCGCCGGCGACACCGGCAGCCTGCCCCGTCATCCAGCACTGTGGGATCTCGCGCAAAAACGAATGCGAATTTGGATCGCAAGCGAGATGGCGCCCTGCACCTAAGACGCCTTCGATGCCTATCGGCAATAGAGATGCGTATGGGACCGATATGTTTGGAAACTTCGGCGTGAGTGAGGTGGATACGCCAATCTCATCATCCCAGACTTTGCCTTCGTCCCACTGCGCGCGCGTGACCATCGCCGACGCTTGGAAACGACGGCTGTGGCGAATGCCTACTTGCGGTGCGCCCAGCATGAGAAATGCCTTCTCAAAGCCAGGAGCATTGTTGCGATAGTGATCGACATGACTAACAGCCAGACTGCGAGACCGCATTTCGACTTCCGACAGGTCCTCGACGTTGACCGCGCTATAGCCGGATAGCCGAGGCCCCATAAACAGGGCAACGTCACTGCGCCACGAGCAGAATGGTTTTTCGAAGGAACCTATAGATTTGCGCCCGCCGTCCATGAACTGAGAAAAACCTTCAGCGTTTTTGGAGCGGAAGTCGAGCCAGCGCTCGATATCTACGCCACCAATAAGAAATGCTGTATTCATGCAATGATGGATATCAGCTGCATCGAAATCTGAATCGAGTGAAAGCCCGGCACCGGCAAGCAAGTCCGCGTCGCCAGTGGTATCGATTACGACCTTCGCCATGATGGCCTGGCGGCCTTCCTTACTTTCGAAGATGACGCCCTTCATCGCTCCGTCTTTGACAATTGGTGCGGCGACCCATGAGTGAAAGACGAGGCGAGCCTTTTGCTCGAGGACCATATCCATCGAAAGCGTCTTGAGCGCCTCGGGGTCAATCGTCGGCGCCCAGGTGACGATTCCCTTGTAAGCAGCCGCGCGCTGCGCCCAATATCCGGCGGTCGCAACGTCTTTGGAACCCCAGTCGGATCTCGGGGGCCCCATCACGGCTTCTTTCGGCAACCTATCAAAGACATCGCATGCAAACCCGGCGATTACCTGTTTGCCGCTCCAGTCGGTCATACGGTCAATCCAAATGACCAAACCGCCCGTTGAGAGGCCTCCTAGATGATTGTAACGCTCGACCAGCATAACATCGGCGCCGAGTCGCCCCGCCGCGACGGCTGCGGCAGTTCCTGCGGGCCCGCCACCGACGATGAGGACATCCGTCTCGGCAAAGACCGGAATGTCACGCGCGGCTTCGTGATGGGTTCCCTTAGGACGTGGGCGGCGGGGTCGTTTCGCGCCATCGTCGAACGCTTCGAGGCCCTGCTCTGCAAAAATCTGGTTGGTCACATCGCTGATACCCATGTTCAATTCGTCCTTCTTACCAGTGCTCATCGTGCTTTAAGTTTCTCTATTTCCACCAAGGTCCTATGAGCACTGCTGCCCGGTCCGGGATGTGCGGGTGTCGGGTGTGAGCACGTTCGGGTTGCCCTGGTTATCATCGCCGTCTTCGTCCGGATCAAACCATGCACCCGTTGGAATGGCTACCACACCTTCTCGGATATCTGCACTCAAGACGGCTCTGGCAAGGCACGTTCCGGGGCCAACTTTGTCGGAGTTGGCGACTGTCTCGACATTGCTCGATACAGAAATCATAAGCTCTAATCGACGAAGCTGCCAGCTGCTCTCAAGAAAGGAGGAGGACCATGAACGAGCATAGTCCCATCGGCCCTCCAAACGGTCTCGCGAGTTGAAGTTTTCCAGCAAATTGCCAACATGCAGCAAGGAGTGTTGATATGCCGATGACGGCCAAAACAAGCAATGCCGCCACTCCACGAAAATGTTGGCGACCGCTGGTGCCGAAATACCGGCTGCCTATCCACGTGAAAATTGAATAGATGGGAAACAGAAACACGCCAATTGAAAAGAATCAAAGAAGTCCCTTTCGGGTCAAACTCGGCGGTTGTGCGGCGTGGGAAACTGTCCGCAGTGCCCTCAATAAGCCGACGAAATCAGTTCAGCCGGGTTGGGCCAGATTCGGAAGTTTGCACGATTGCTGTACCCACGGCTGTGGATGATCTCTATGATTTCTGACCATAGCCATGCATCGGTGCACCAGGGAGAAATCACATGAGTTCAGTTTCTGTATTCGACTGGCAAACCTATCGCCACATGTTTAGCACACCGCGAATGGAGGAAATATTCGGAGAACGTAACACCCTTGTTCAGATGATTGAGGCTGAGAAGGCGGCTACCCGTGCGCAAGGTAAGCTGGGTATTGTGCCAGCGGAAGCAGCGTCTGAGATAAACAAATGCCTGAGCTTCGATGCGCTCGATCTGGAAAGGCTGCATCAGGATACGCTCGATGTAGGTCGCCCTATCGCCGGATTGGCGTCGCAGTTGGCCGCACAGGTTCCGGATCCGCACAAGGTGTGGGTTCACTACGGAGTTACGACCTACGATATAATGGACACCGGCAAAGTTCTTCAAATACGCGATGGGTTGGACGAAATCCTGGCGGCCATGACGCGCTACAGCGATCAATTGGAGAACTTGGCCAAAGCCCACCGCGACACCGTGATGATCGGACGGACCAACAATCTCCATGCGCTGCCCACAACGTTCGGCTTAAGGCTCGCGGTATGGATCGAGGAACTGATGCGCCATCGCGACAGACTGCTGGCGGCGAGAGAACGCGCGTTGGTCGTTGGGTTCGCCGGCGCAGTCGGCACATTTGCCTCGATGGGCGATGAGGGGCTGAATTTTCGCCGAGAGGTCGCCATGGAATTAGGGCTGAGCCATACGTTGTCTAGTTGGCACAACGCCCGCGATACAATCACCGAAGTCTCTCTGTGTCTTGGCAATCTTTGCGGCTCGCTCGCACGCAATGCTCAGAACATCAACGCCATGGGTGCTAGCGAGATCCGTGAAATTTCAGAACGCGGTGATGCTGGTCGTGGACGGTCAACATCACTGCCTCAGAAGCGCAATCCACGAGCTGCCGAATTCGCAGAATCGGTCGCACGGCTTGGGCGTCAACGCGCGATGGGTATGGTCGAGTTCATGGGCCAGGAAGGCGACAGGTGCGGCGGCACTTGGATCGGCGAATGGCTCCTCGTGCCGGAAACCTTCTTGCTCACTTCCGGTGCGCTACATTGGGCCTGCGACTTGATGGAGCGACTTGATGTTCATCCTGAAAACATGCGCGCCAACATCGACCTCACCCTGGGAATGGCCGTCGGAGAGCGTTTCACGCTGGCGCTGGCGCAAAAGATGAACAAGTTTGAGGCGCGCAAGCTGCTCGATGCCGCTTGTGCACGTGTCTACCAGGATGGTGTTTCACTTGCCGAAGCATTGGCAGCAGACCCTGCGGTGCTTGAGGTACTCAGCAAAGACCAAATCACTAAGCTTGCTGATCCCGCTGGCTATGTCGGCGCAGCACCGGATATCGTCGACGATGTGTTGGCATTGGCGGCCAAGAAGAGGTAGGTGGCACGACATTGCAAACTTCCGAGTTGGGTCAAACTTTGCCGGTCATCGCGAGCCGACCACGATAGCTAGACACTCAGAAGCCGCCAGTCACGGGGTAAAGCGTAGATCAGGAAGCTATACGCTCATAAGCTGCCGAACGCCGACAGGCAGGAGTGGGCCATGAGCGGTCTTCGCAACTACTCAGTGACTGAGCATTTGATTTGGCGGTTTATCCCAATTGCGGAAGTCGATCAGATAAGCATCACCTGACTTGCAATGTCCGCTGCTGATGAAGGCTGCCATTGCGGCGGAACATGGCGGTGACGCGATAGGCCAACACCAACCGTTATCCCACCATGACGGTCGGGCAGTTGATTCGGCAGTCCCGGCGATGCCGCTAGTTTAACGAAGTTGTAGACTCTAGATGAACGAACGTCAGCTGCCCGACTTCAACGTGGACCAGTATTTACTGTTCACACCGAGCATGATCTGATCATGATAGTCTGCCAGACACTGGCTAACTATTGAAATTCGAGCTCGACGCTGACAGACCGCTACTAATCCGCGTGAGCTCTGCAAAACCTGCTCCGGAATCGTTTTTTCTCGCTCCAACGCGACTTGTAGCAGTTGGTTGATTGTCTTCGGCGAGGGCGATACTGCGCCCACCAATGCATTGCGTATTCGGCTAGTTATTCGCGCAATTGTCAAATTATCTGAATTTGTCGTTCTCCAAGATTCTCCAATCTGGCGAAGTCCAGCAGTAGCTACCGCGACTTCTCTTTGTGATTGAATAGCGGTTCCGTTTTTGGTTGCGAGAGGAATCAACGCAACCATGCGACCGATACTAATTGAAACTGACTGCAATCCTCTCTTCTCGAGTATCTTACGCGGTACATGGAAGGTCACGGCTGTCTGACCGCGTTTGCTCGTTGCTTTAATTAGAAAAGACGGAAGCGAACTAGTCCGTCTGCCTGCTGCGTGACCATGAAGTGTGACTGCCGCAGCATGCTTCGAATGGATCAGGTATGGCGTTCCTAAGAGCGGCACGGATCGAGACGGTTGCAAGCAGATCGTCGATAATTCAGCAGAGCAGACGCTGCCGCGGCAAACGAGTTCTACTGGCTTTCCGGTCGGCATGGCGGCCAAAACCTGTGGGTTCGCGATCGCGGAGTTGGTGTGCGACACGAAGCACAACAGACTAAATGAAATAGCGACTAGCAGGCTGTTGAAATTCGACAATCAGCAAGCTGACAACCAGCGAAACGCGACCTCTGTCGTCGATCAGAATGAGGTTAAGCACGATGAGCGATACTCTGCTCGACGTGAGAGCATTTTCGTCGGGGTCGAAAAACGA
>CAJQQK010000262.1 GCA_905480435.1 uncultured Hyphomicrobiaceae bacterium
TACTTTGGGTGTCGTCGTGGCCTGGCTATGAAGTCGAACAAGCATTTGCGCCTCCGTCTCGGATATCCCTCAAAACCGAACGTGCCATGAAAAGGGCCGAGCGCCGAGGATCAATGTGATCATCCGGGATGGAACAGTTAGGCACGCTACGCCCGAGTTCCTGGGTCCCACTTGAGAACCATTTCCACCTCAGCAGCTACCAAACCGGGTATGATCCTTCCCCAAATCGCATATCCACAGCTTTGCACTAACAGTCGTCCTCGGTTTGCACCGCCGCGATGAGCAACGTGCTAAGAATCGCAGTCTACGTGAGGTCTTGGCTGGGGGCACGGGGCAATGGTGGCAGCGATGCTGGCGTTCGGAGAGGCGGATATTGCGCGCGTTATCGAGCGAGCTACATTGCGTCGCGGACAAAGCGTGCATGCCCAGGGGCTGGTCGTCGAAGCAGACATCAATGCCAGCGGCACCGTTATAGTGGGGCGCGTACGCGGCTCCCAACCGCGGCCCTACCAGCAGATGATAACGTTGCGGCCGGGCAAAGCTGGCATCCTCATCCACGGCACGTGCTCGTGTCCGGTTCACTCCAACTGCAAGCATGTCGCGTCCGTGCTGCTCGAGGCAGCGAGCAGTGCCCCCAAGCATCTTCCTGAAACAGCAACGTCGAAAACTGAGGTCGCCAGGCTTGGGTCCTCAGGTGGAAACGAGCTTTCACCGCAATTGCGACTGTGGCTCGGCGACATCGAAGAAGCCGCCAAAACATGCACTGACGGCAACGAGTACCCGCCGGATATCAAACAACGGCTGATCTATGTGCTCGATATTGAGCCGACGAACAATGACATTCCCGGACGGGCCGTTCTGAAACCTTTGGTGGCGACGCTGGTCAAGAGTGGTAATCTGGGGCGCAGCGCCAGGCCCTTCAGCACAGGAAACATTTTCAGCTACCAGCCGGCCAAGCACCTGCGACCGATCGACCACGAGATCCTGGCTGAGTTGCATGTGATGATGCGACGTACTCCCAGGTCGAGTGATTCAGAGCTTGCGCTCAATTCCCAACCCCAGACCGCCCGCCTGATGCAAAAAATTCTCTCGACCGGACGCTGCCGACTGGGCAGCATCCACGGTGAAATTCTCCACGAAGGCCCCCTCCTGAACGCCAGACCACGGTGGGTTCGCGCGCCCGGCTCGATGAGCCGTCAACGGCTCGTCATCGAACCCGAGCCCGACGCAGACGGTGGTGTTGAGGCGTTCGATGCAGTGCTGCCGCTCGCACCACCTCATTACGTGAACGCCAAGACCGGTCATGTAGGGCCGCTTGATCTCGGCTTGCCGCCGGCACTCGCGGCCCGTCTCGCTCAAGCACCCGAGGTTGCTTCCTCCGAGGCTGCTCAATTGGCGGTCGCCTTAGACAAGCGTTTGGCGAAAAACGGGATAGAAGCCCGGTTGCCGATGCCGGAGGCGGCGCAGAAATCAGAGATCCGCGACGTTGTGCCGATCCCGCGGCTCGAACTCAGCGTCGGCGAAGTGCGCATCAGGCAGCGGTACTCCTGGTACATCAGCGAGCAACAACACCGCGGCGCTTTCAGTTTGCCGCTCGCCCGATTGGCTTTCGACTATGGCGGCGAGATCGTGCCGTTCCATTCGGGCTCAGAGGTTCTCGAACGGCTGGAGGACGATCTCCTGGTTCTCACGCCCCGTCATGGCGTGCTTGAGCTCAAAGCCCTCGACCAACTCGGCGCGCTCGGGCTGATGCCTCTGAAAGACAGCCCGATCGATGCCGGCTCAGAGAACCAAAAGGATCTTTATTTCGCTCCCGAGGGAACCGGCAGTCCCTACGATTTCCTGGCCGAATTCGATAACACGACCCGCTTTCTTAATTTCTCCACCGAGGCCATTCCCGAGCTTGCCGCCGAGGGCTGGCAGATCGCCTATTCGGACGACTACCCGTACCGCATCGCAGAAGGCGAAGTGGGCTGGTGGGCCGATATCGAAAGCTCGGGCATTGACTGGTTCGGTTTCGAGCTCGGCATCGAATTCAAGGGCGAGCGCATCAACCTGGCGCCTCATCTCGCAAATATGATCGCAAATTTGCCTGATGAAATCAGGGAAATCGCTCATTCCACGCAGCCCGAGGATGTTTCGGAACTCAGCGAACTTTTCAGTAACGTCACTCTGTATCAGAAACTCGAGGATGGCCGCTTGCTGCCGCTGCCGGGAGATCGTCTCGCCCCGCTCTTGAAAGCAGTCATCGAGCTGGTCGGACCGAACAAGAGCGAACTGGAGGACGGCAAGTTCCGCATGCACCGGGCTCAGGCGACGGCAATTGCAGCCGCCGCTGACGTCCTCGGCGACCGGGTATCCTGGGCGGAAACCGCTGAGCGGTTGATCACGCTCGGCAACAAGCTGCGCAGCGGCGGGTTTTCACGTAAGAAGATCGCGCCGCCACGCAACTTCAAGGCCGAGTTGCGGCCTTATCAGCAGCAAGGGCTGATGTGGCTCGATTTTCTGCGCGAGAGCGGCTTCGGCGGTGTCCTCGCCGACGATATGGGGCTGGGCAAGACCGTGCAGGCGTTGGCTTTCCTCGCTCGCGAGAAGGCGAAAAAACGCCTCGATCTGCCGGCGCTGATATTGGCACCAACCAGCGTTCTGCCAAACTGGCAGGCTGAAGCTGAGCGGTTTACCCCCGGGCTCAAGGTCCTGACCTTGCACGGCGTCGACCGCAAACAGCTGTTCGGAGAAATCGACAAGCATGACGTGGTCCTCACCACATATCCGCTGTTGCTGCGCGACCATGGCGTCCTCCTCGAGCACGAGTTTCACGCTGCCATACTGGACGAAGCACAGGCGATCAAGAACCCCAAGGCGTCCGTTTCGAAACTTGCCCACAACATTAAATCGCGCCACCGCATTGCGCTGACCGGCACGCCCCTGGAGAACAACCTCGGCGAAATCTGGAGCCTATTCCAGTTTCTCTCGCCCGGTCTACTTGGCGACGAACGTACGTTCCGACGCACGTTCCGCACACCGATCGAGAAGCACGGCTGCCAGACGGCTCAATCCTTCCTGTCACGGCGGTTAAAACCGTTCATGCTGCGCCGGACCAAACAGGAAGTCGCGCCCGAGCTGCCCGAGAAAACTGAAATCATCGAGCGCGTTCGGCTCGAAGGCGACCAGCGCGATCTTTACGAAACGGTGCGCGTGCTTCTGCACGACAAGGTGCGCGACGAAATCTCGAAGAAGGGGCTCGCGAAAAGCCACATTATCTTTCTCGACGCTCTGCTGAAGCTGCGCCAGATCTGCTGCGATCCGCGTCTTCTGAAAATGCCACAGGCCAAGAAGGTCAAGAAGTCGGCCAAGCTTGAGCGGTTGATGGAGATGCTGCCGGAAATGGTCAATGAGGGCCGCCGCATTCTGTTGTTTTCGCAATTCACCAGCATGCTTGAGTTGATCGAGGCGGAATTGAATGCGCTCGACATCCCCTACGAGATACTGACCGGTTCGACGAAAGATCGTGGCACGCCGGTAAAAGCCTTCCAGTCGGGCAAGGTACCAGTTTTCCTGTTAAGTCTGAAAGCTGGCGGCACGGGTTTGAATCTGACAGCCGCCGACACCGTCATTCACTATGACCCCTGGTGGAATCCGGCCGTTGAGAACCAGGCAACCGACCGCGCCTACCGAATTGGACAGTCGAAGCCAGTATTCGTCTACAAAATGATGGTCGAGGAAGGTATCGAAGAGGCCATTGAGCTCCTCAAGGTGCGCAAGGCGGCTCTGGCCGACGCTCTTTTCAATGGCGCATCAAAGAGCGGGCTGGACCTGACAGAAGCAGATATCTCGGCACTATTTGCGCCCCTCGACCACGTGGAGCGCCGTCGGCGCTGAACAGCGAACCCTTTCCATCAGTTCAAATCTTCTGCGATGAAGCTACAAAGTGCTGTCCCAGGCATCGGCTCGGCGAGGATTGATGGCCGGTAACCCGCCGACAAGTCTGGCGGTGTATTGGCTGTCCCACTACGTCGCAAGGTTATTGGCCGCTGTTGGGGAATTCCGGTCAATCCTGGATGCATCCGACGTTGTCGATTGTAGAGTGGGATGATGTCTGCAATCTCTATTCGACGCTCGTTCGTGTGCACGATGGCATGCTTCACCTGCTCAGGCCAGCAAGGCGGCATTGCCGCTAAGCACTATCGCGGAAGAGGATGCCCTGGAACAGGAAGTAGCAGAAATCCCCATTTCTCGCAGACCGCAGAGGTCGTCACACTGACACCGAATGTCAGCTTTTCACCAGTTGCCACATTTCCAACCGCCCGGCGATCAATGTTCAGGGTAGTTGGGTCCTGCTCATCTTTGCCCATGTGGCTGCGTAGGCACCAGACGGCCGATGTTCTTCGCTCGCCATATGCCGGTTATGGACCCGGCAAGGACAAAAAGGTGAGAGCTTGACAACTAGTCCGGAGTTAGAGAACGGCCTGGCACCACTATTTTTTCTCATAGTCGAATAAAATCCTTTAAATGCAAAGGTTTTCCTGATTACCCCGTCAGATCCGCTGATTTCAGACGGATAGCGGCGAGTGTGCTGCGAGGTTGAGGCTCGATCATCATGGCAACACGAGCCAGCCGTTCGAGGTTTTTCGCCAGTTCGAAACGGCGATTGTAACGCCACTCGAACGCAGCCAAATAACGCGGCGTGTGGCGCGCGTCGCACGAGCGCAGCGTGCTTTTGATCGCGCTTTGGACATTGCCGAGACCGGTATTGATCCATTTAAAATCAGGATCTTTGGGACGCCCGCCGCCGGTGATTTTAATCACATGCGCCACCCCCGCAGCGACGATACCCTTGAAGCAGTTGAGGCCGTCACTCAGCACGCGAGAGCCCGGCGCGATATTTGCCCGTGCATATGTCTTGATCGCGTCCTTCGTGAAACCTGGCAGGCAGCGCAGCTGCATGTAGATCGGGCGGCCGTCACGGGTTGCGACGGCTGCTACGAAAGGGAGCTTGTTGGCCGCCCCACGCCCTCGTTTTCCGGCCTTTTCACTGCCTTGATAGGCATCGTCGATCTGGATATCGCCGGACAGTTTGTAGATCGCGTTCCGCTGCAACATGACCTCCATCAGCTTCTGCTTGATCAACCAGGCGGTGTCCCATTTAACGTCGATCTGGCGCGCCAATTCAAGGCCCGAGATGTCGTTCTTCGAGCCCGTCAGAAGGTGCATGGCGAGAAACCATTTGGTCAGCGGCGTGCGCGATTTCTGGAACACCGTGCCTGCACGAACCGACGTTTGCCGGTGACAGGACGAGCACTGGAAAAGCTTCTTCGGCGCACAGAAGCTGTACCGGCGCTTAGCGCACTTTGGACACACGAAACCGTCTGGCCAGCGCATCTTTACGAGAGCCTCGTGGCACAGCTCTTCGGTCCCGTAGAGCGCCATGAATTGGGCCATGCCCAACCCCTTCTGGAACTGCACCTGATTGCGCGCCATCGTCATCTCCCTGAACTACCGCTCAGTCTCGCAATATCAGGACTTCATGACCGAATGCGGATCTGACGGGGTAATCAGGTAACCTATTGATATAACTCAATTCGTCCAGTGATCGAATAATACAATACTCCAGATTCACATCATATATGCAGCTGCTGGTGTTTGTTTTTTTTAATGTATACCTTGAGTTGAGTGGTTGTGTTTAGCTATGCTACCTCTGGTTCAAAAAATCGACAGTCCGAAGAGTCGTAGCACTGAACGGTTTTGACGGCGCACCGTCAATCATCAGCTTCAAATAAACATCTCGGCATGTTGGCTACGGTTTGCTCAAATCGGGAAACGGGGATTCATACCCTTCTTAGTACCCTGAACATCAGGTGATTCCCTGGGTACGAGTGTTCAACTATGAAGACGATAATACGACAAAAACCTTCCTGATTACTCCGTCAGGTCCGCAGCCGGCCACGATCCTCTGCTATCGCTGAACTGAATGATTCTTCAGGGAGATAACGATGGCGCGCAATCAGGTGCAGTTCCAGAAGGGGCTCGGCACGGCCGAGTTCATGGCACTCTACGGGACCGAAGAGCTGTGCCACGAGGCTCTCGTAAAGATGCGCTGGCCGGACGGCTTCGTGTGTCCAAAATGCGCAACGGCCGGTACAGCTTCTGTGCGCCGAAGAAGCTTTTCCAATGCTCGTCCTGTCACCGGCAAACGTCGGTTCGGGCCGGCACGGTGTTCCAGAAATCGCGCACGCCGCTGACTAAATGGTTTCTTGCTATGCACCTTCTG
>CAJQQK010000263.1 GCA_905480435.1 uncultured Hyphomicrobiaceae bacterium
CGAGGGCATCAATTCTCTCGTCCAGGCCGCAAAAGCCAAGGCGCGCGGCTACCGAAACAGCAAGACCTTGAAGGCCGTCACCTACCTTATAGCTGGCAAACTCGATCTCAGGCTACCCACTTGAAACGTCGGGGAGCCCAGTAAGCTGGCTTGCCTCCGGCGTGCACGAATAATCATATTCACCGGTCAGAAGATAAACAGGGCACGCTGACGTGTCGATTTCCGGCAACGTCCCACTCACATCACCATCAACTGAATAAAAGTGCAGGTCGCCCTTAAATACGCCCGGACCACCTTGCATGTAATGCCAAAGCGTTTCCCATCGATGCTCAAGCGGCGCTTCTGGCCCAACCAGGCCATAACAATATGCAGCACTCATCTCGCCGCCGTGAATATTCGGCCGATGCAACCACGTGATGTCAAAATAATGCTGCACGAAGGCTGACGATTGCAGCCCGATCACGGCACGGAAGAGATCAGCATGCGCACGTGCGAGCTCTAACACGACACGGCCGCCAATCGAGCACCCCATCGCAACCGGGCGATCCAGCTTCAAAGCCTTCACAACCGTGCATACAAGCTCGACATATTTTTCAGTGGTCAGCTTATACTCTTCATCCTGCCAGCCAGCTGGCGGCGATGATTTGCCGTGCCACGGCATATCAAACACGATCACACGGTATTTTGCAGTAATGTCTCCATCGTTGAGTAAAGCACGAAACTGCCGTCCGTCAGAACCCGCCGTGTGCAGGCAAACGAGAGGAATGCCGCTGCCATCAGTTGGCCCGGCTTCCTCCCAATACAACCGGTGCGGCTGGCCATGGATCTCAAGATGCATATAGCGCCCGGTGACCGGCTCGATAATCACGCCGCTCATACCAGTCACGCGCCATCTCTCCGTCCAGCGAGCCTCGGCTTTTCAAGCATCATCTTTAGCGTCAGAAAATGTGCCATCATCTTTTCGAGATCGCCCTCAATGCGCATTTTTCCTTCTCGGATCAATGCCATGACATCATGATGACGCGGCTTTGGCACGGGTTGCCAAAACTCATGCCAAGCCTCTTCCGTGCCGCGAATAGCGAAATCAAAAGGCATGGCTAGCAGTGGCAACGGCGCGATCTCCGCAATCCGTCCCTCGCGGATCTTAACGAGATGCCGCACATCGCCGATTTCCAGCATCATATCAGCTGTCAGCCATCGCCCACGCCGCACCAGAGCAGTATCGGCGTTGACCAATTCCTGTAATTTTTCGAGCATGGGCGCCATTATACGGGGTTACTTGTTCCGTAGCTCATTGTCATCTTCGATCAACTCGCGCAACACATAGTCATTGGCATTGCCAAGCGGCGGACCAAGTTCGTCAATTGCGCCAGGTGTCTCTGACAGCCGCGGTAGCACGCTCGGAACAACCACTTCACCCAGCGCCTCATGCTGAAACCGGGTGAGCACTTCGCGCGCCTCAAAATGGGGATCCTGAAAAATGTCCGCGATCGAATTGACCGCACCACACGGCACATCGCCATCCGTACAGGCAGCAACCACATCCTGCATCGGCATCGACATCGTCAACGCTTCAACGAGGCCATCGATCGTCTCCCGGTCATCAAGTCGGCTGCGTGTCGTTGGATGGCTCTTGGCCAGCTCAGGCCGTTTCAGAACATTGACAGCCATGCGCTCCCACATCTTGTCGCTCGTGCAGGCAACCGCGACCCAATTCCCGTCCGAACAAGGAAAATGCCCATGCGGACAAGCGTTGAGCGTATTACGCCCTTCACGCTCACGAACAACTCCATGCTTGGCATAAAGCGGCGCAATTTCATCAAGGACCCGGAAAATCGATTCATAGAGCGCGATATCGACAATCTGGCCTCTGCCGGTTTTCTCCGCGACACGCAGTGCCATCAGCAGGCCAATTGTGCCGTAGAAACCGGAAATGTAATCAGCCAGCGACGTTGATCCCGGCGTCACCGGCGCGCCGCCCGGCTCGCCTGCCAGATATGTCAGTCCCCCGACGGCATGCGCAATGCGCGCAAAACCAGGTCGGTCCTTATATGGCCCGGTCTGCCCGTAACCGGTTACCCGCAGCATCACCAGCTTCGGATTGATAGCCATCAGGACATCAGGCCCGAGCCCCCACTTTTCGAGCGTGCCCGGTCGAAAGTTTTCCGCCAGAATATCAGACCGCTTGACGAGCTCCTTAATCGCAGCCACGCCTTCCGGCGTCTTGAGGTCCAGCGTGACAGATTTCTTGTTGCGTGCCTCGCTCAACCAGGCAAGCGTTTGGCCTTCAGCCTCCGTCACCGTACCGAAGCGGCGCATCGGATCGCCTGTCGGGTGCTCCACCTTAATCACCTCGGCACCAAACTCAGCCATCACGGTTGCCGCAAATGGTGCCGCGATGAACGTCGCCAGATCCAAAATGCGCACACCGTCGAGTGGCTTCATCATGCCGATATCAGCTGCTCCGTTGTCTGCTGCCAACTGTACGCTCCTATTCCTGCTTGTAATTGTTCGTATCGGATATCAGTGCAAAGCGAGGTGCCTTGCGCACATTATCGTCTTGCAACAGCGACATGATCGCATTCGTTAAGAGCCACCGAGAATCCTAACAGGCATCCAAGGGAATACGCCCCGCGCCGCCGTAACCGTTTCGGCCTCGCTGTCATAGCGTTGCTCACCAAACTGCGTCACCCGGAACCAGCCGCTGGTATCTTCAGCGTCCCAACGATAACCTTCAAAGCCAAAGCTGCCATCGCCTCGTCGAAAGATATCAACGCACCGATCACCGTCAGCAGTTTCTATCGACTGCAAGACAAGGTCCCGCACCTTAGCCATTGATCAACCGCACGGGCACACCTGCAAGCCACGCCTCAATGTCTTCGACTGTTTCCGTATAAAACAGCCGGTATGTGTCGTGGCTGACGTAGCCTAGATGCGGCGTCAGCACAGTGCGCGGGCAAGATCGGATCGGATGATCCGTCGGCACCGGCTCATCATCGTAAACATCCACACCAGCACCAGCGATCCGCCCCGCCTGTAACGTCTCCATCAACGCGTTCATATCGATTATCGCGGCGCGAGACGTGTTGACGAAAATTCCAGTCGGCTTCATCGCACCAAATTCAGCTGCTCCAATCAGCCCCGTCGAGCGCTCAGAGTGCTTATATTGCACCGTAATCACATCTGCTTCACGAAACAGCTGCTCTTTGTCGACCCGGCGCACGCCAACTTCTGCGGCACTCGCCTCGGTTAGGTTCTGGCTCCAGGCAACCACGTCCATCTTGAACGCCTGCCCGATCCGCGCCATCTCGCGCCCAAGCCGGCCAAGCCCAACAATGCCGAGCGTCTTTTCTTCCAAGTCCAGCCCGACGGTCTGCTGCCATTGACCCGTCCGCATATTGTTGTCTTCGAATGGAATGTTGCGCGCAACCGCCAGAATCAGCCCCCACGCCAACTCGGGTGTTGTCTGCGTGCGCCCCGCTGTCCCAGAACAAGGAATGCCGCGTTCTTTGAGATAATCCATATCAATCGACGAGTTACGCATTCCCGTCGTCACCATGTACTTCAAGTTCGGCAGCTGCTCGAGAGTGGCTTTGTCGAACACCGTACGCTCACGCATGGCCGCAATCACATCGAACTCTTTCAGTGCCGCCACAACCGCATCACGACCACCGCCAATATGCTCGCGAAAGATCTCAACGTCGTGCGCAGCCTCTAGGTCGCTCCAATTCGCAAACTGCTTCGCAACGCCCTGATAGTCGTCCAGCACTGCAATCTTCATGAGTCTTCTCCGGGGTGCACGGCATGGCGCACGATCAAACGCGCCAACTAAGCATGATATGGAATGGTCAAAACGGCGCCTGAACCTGCGCGCGCGCTGGAACCTTGTCAATTGCCTGTGCGATGATCGATCGCCTAATCTACCGAAGGGCACAATAAGGCATTCACACGTCAAGCCACACCCGCTACGCTCTCACGACACAACACCCCACGGAGAAACACCTTTGACGATGCTGCACCGGGTTGCGGGCGACCGCCTGCGTGGCCAGATGGCGGCCTTCATGATGGGGCTTGGCCATGGTGCAACGCATTGGATCATCGCTACGGTCTACGTACTGATCCCATTCCTCGCCAAGGATCTCGGCCTCAGCTACACTGAGGCAGGCGCACTGGTTTCGCTATTCCATGCAGCCGCATTCGTCGCCAATGCTGGCTCCGGCGCCGTCGTCGATATTTCCGGCAGATATGTTCGCATCGCCTGCTTTTCGCTGGTACTTGGCGCGTTTGCCTTGATCTCCGTCAGCTTTGGTAACGATATGTCCTGGCTGATCCTTCCGATCATCGTCATCGGACTGACCAACAACCTCTGGCATCCAGCCGCCATCTCATATCTGTCGCGAACTTACCCCAACACCCGCGGCTTCGCGCTATCGCTGCACACGTTAGGCGCCACCATGGGCGACATCCTTGGTCCCCTATCCGCCGGCTTCCTACTGGCCAGCATGACGTGGCAGACAACTGCACTTATCAATGCCCTCCCAGTCTTCGCCGTTGCCGCAATCATCGCAATCGCGCTCGGCCGTGACGAAGTCGCAAGCGGCGCCACACATAAGCGCGACGCAGCCGGCCCCTCCTATCTGCAAGGCTTGAAGACTCTTGCGACAGATCGTGCAATCGTGATGTTGTGCATTATGGCCGGCTTCCGCTCGATGACACAGAACGGTTTGCTCGTCTTTATTCCGCTCTACCTCGTCAACGAACTGAACGCGACCTCGGTTCTCGTCGGCATCGCGATGACTGCCATCCAGGTCGGCGCCATCGTCTCCGGCCCCGTCGCCGGCGCCTGGTCAGACAAAATAGGCCGCCAACCGATTGTCTCAATGGGTATGATCGGCACCTCGATCATGATCCTTGTAATGAGCCTGATGACCGGCATATACGCCTTTATCGCAATGAGCGCTGTCCTGGGTTTCGTGATGTTCGCCATCCGCCCGGTCATCCACGGCTGGACGCTCGATCTTGCACCGGCCCATATGTCAGGCAGTGCGATCAGTCTGCTGTTTGGCACACAATCCGCAATGACAATGGCCGTGCCGATCGTCGGAGGCCTGATCGCTGACCAATGGGGTTTGAACGCCGTCTTCTACATTCTCACCGTAACCGTCTCGATCGCAGCGCTAATGAGCTTCTCGATCCCAGAGGCGAAGGGGAAATAGCAATGGATTGATTGATCGAAATGGCGGAGCACCTTCACCTGTCGATCATCCTGCTGGCACCAGCACACTTCCTTCCATCAGCCGCCGCTGCGTTCTGATCACACGACAGCGTTCGACATCCCAGCCATTGCCGCTGCGAACCACATCCGCCCCAGCCGCAATCACGCCCGAAGGGTTGCCGATCCGTACATCTGCGCCGTCCACCAATTTCGCAGAAACCAAAGCAGGAATTGTCCCGGAAATCCGGCAGGCAGTGGCGACACACATCGACAAAGTAAGCGGCAACGCCCGGTGCAAGCGCCCCATCGACAGCGCCCGCGCACAGATATCTATGCTCGCAGCCGGCACGTCTTCACCTTGAATATCAAAAGAGCTCTGCGGCAGCCCGACGACAACAATCTTCGGCACCGCCTGCGGCACCTCAGCCAACGTTGCGCCAAGCCCCATCGCCACACCAGCTGCTCGGCGTATCTCTTCCATACGCGCCATAAACTCAGGCCTGGCTTCAAGGGCGTCAGGCTGCTCGGTTGCAGTGATACCGACATCCGCAGCGTCAACCATTACGATGGGATTCGTCGCATCGACCAGCGACACTCGAAACCGCTCGCCATCAGGCGTCTCAATCTCATCGACAACATTACCCGTTGGCAGCAAGGCGCCGGTCATCGATCCTCCGGGCGACAAGAATTCAAGCGCAACACGTGCTCCCGCTTGGGTCACACCTGGAATGCGCTGCTCGCCCTCCACGACGGCTTCACCATCGCCAACATCAAACCGAGCATGGAAAATCTTGGATGTATTGGTGTTGAACACGCGCACGACCGCTTCACCATCACGCGTATCAATCATACCCTCATCAATCGCAAACGGACCGGTCGCCGAAGACAAATTCCCGCAAGTACCAGCATAATCAACCAACGGCTCGTTCACGGAAACCTGGGCAAAAGTGTAATCAATATCGGCATCTTCTCGGGCACTCTTGCCAATGATGACGGCTTTCGACACAGACGAGAGACCGCCCCCCATGCCATCAAGCTGGCGCTCATAAGGGTCCGGACTACCAAGCGCACGCAATAGAGTTGCGTCCCTCTCTTCCTGTTCCTCCGGCAAATCGCCAGCACGAAAAAATACCCCCTTACTCGTGCCACCACGAATGAAGGCCGCTTTGATCCGCCGTTGTCGCATTTCTGTTATCCCCAGTCTTCGCCGACCAGCGCCGCAACAAATAGGCGAACCGGTAGCGCTATTTATCAGTCCTCTGTTGAAGACCACCATGATCGGTTCTCTGACACCGATACGTCCCCATTCGACCAATGTTTGAATACGTACGATTGCATAGATGACAATTGTTACACGGTGCCACTATTCACCATCAGCATTGCAGTTAAATAATGGGATCATGGCAGTCACGCCTCAGTTTGAGCACATAGTGAATACTACAAATAATCTTCAAAATATACAATATATGCTACATACTTACTTGAATAAAACGAAGAGCAATAACAAATACAACATAAGTCGGCCGGTAGACTGCAATCACAGTTGCGATCCATCATTCCGAGCCCCTCTCAGCTCGCAAGATCATCGCATCATTACGACCTTCCGAGTATTTTGTAATAATAACCGCTTGCGCCCAGTATCTGTTTCGCGCATTCTATCTCGCGACGACAGTGCCGAACGAATGCGCAGTTCTAAAAAATAGCGCCATCGCACAGTGGTCACTTGGGAGGAAACGGACAACGAGGTAGCGCGGGCAACCGCGTTAGTGCTGCTTGGTGGAAAAACTACTCGAAGTCAAAGGACTTAAGACTCATTTCTTCACATCAGGAGGAGTGGTCAAAGCGGTCGATGGCATTAGCTATGACGTAGCCCCCGGCGAGACAGTTGCCGTAGTCGGCGAGTCCGGCTGTGGCAAGTCTGTTGGGGCGATGTCGATCTTACGTCTCATACCGGACCCGCCCGGCAAAAACATGGGCGGCGAGATCCTGTTCCAGGGGCGCGATCTGCTGGAATTATCTGATGCAGAAATGCGTGACATACGTGGTCGCGACATTGGCATGATATTTCAAGAACCCATGACATCGCTCAATCCGGTGCTCTCAATTGGTCGGCAATTGACCGAAACCGTCGAGCATCATCTGAAAGTGTCTCGCAAACAGGCCATGGAGCGCGCAATTGAGCTGCTTGGTCTGGTGGGCATTTCGGAACCAGAGCGTCGCCTAAAACAATATCCGCATCATTTGAGCGGCGGCATGCGGCAGCGCGTGATGATCGCCATGTCTTTGGCTTGCGAGCCAAAGCTGATCATTGCCGACGAGCCAACAACTGCGCTGGATGTGACCATTCAAGCGCAAATCCTTGAGTTGATGAAAAATCTGACCCGTGAACTCGGCGTCGCGATGATTATCATCACGCATAACTTGGGCGTCGTCGCGCGCTATGCTGACCGCGTCAACGTCATGTACGCTGGCCGGATTGTGGAGAGCGGCACTGCCGAAGAAATCTACCACAATCCCAAACACCCATATACGCTGGCTCTATTGCGTTCCGTTCCCCGAATGGATCAACCGCGTGGCGCCAAGCTGGAACCAGTCGACGGTCAACCGCCAGACCTCACCAAGCTAGATGGTGGATGCGCCTTCCGGCCACGTTGCCGTTTTGCAACTGAAAGCTGCGCCCAAGCTCAACCGGTTCTGGAAGAAGTGGCGCCAGCCCACATCTCGGCATGTTTTGAGAAAGATCGAGTCGGACTGACGGCGGGAGTAACAGCATGACAACAGATTCCACATTAGAACGCGCCGCCGGCACAAACCTCGGCGAAACATTGGTTCAGGTACGTGACCTAAAAATGTTTTTCCCGGTTACCGAAGGTGCGATTATTCCACGCGTTATCGCCCATGTTAAAGCGGTCAACGGCATCAGCTTTGACATCAAAAAAGGCGAAACGCTCGGACTGGTCGGCGAATCCGGCTGCGGCAAAACAACAACCGGCCGCTGCATGCTGCAACTTGAGACGGCGACAGAAGGTGCGATTTACTACGACGGGCAGGATCTTACCAAGCTGACCAAGCAAGAGATGCGTCCGCTAAGACAGCGCATCCAGGTTATCTTCCAAGATCCATACAGCTCACTAAATCCACGTATGAAAATCGGCGAGATCATCTCTGAGCCGATGATGGTCCACAAGACGGAACCAGATGCCGCCGCCCGCGATAAGCGCGTGCGCGAATTGCTGGCTGTGTGTGGCCTCAACCCCAAGTTTGCTGACCGCTACCCGCATGAAATGAGTGGCGGACAACGCCAACGTGTCGGCATCGCCCGTGCTTTGGCTGTTCGACCAGAGTTCATCATCTGCGACGAAGCAGTGTCCGCGCTAGATGTTTCAATTCAGGCTCAGGTCATCAACTTGCTTGAAGATCTGCGCGATGAATACGACCTCACGTACTTGTTCATCAGTCATGACCTCAGCGTGGTTCGCCATCTCTGTCAGCGCGTCGCTGTCATGTATCTGGGCAACATAGTCGAGTTGGCCGAAACCGACGAGCTTTTCGATAACCCGATGCATCCATACACGCAGGCATTGTTGGAAGCGGTTCCGATCCCCGATCCTACAATCGAAAAAGCTCGCGCCCATAGAGTGATTACGGGTGAAATCCCAAGCCCCATGAATCCGCCACCTGGATGCGTCTTCCATCCGCGCTGTGGCATTGCTGTTGATGAGTGCAAAAAGCTCGTCCCTGAATTCAGAGAAGTTAAGCCTGGCCACTGGGTCGCTTGCAGCCAGGTTTAGCCCTTTGAAACGAACCCTCGGACGAACATGAGGGATGACGTCAAGCATCACGACACCGTGTTTCTTACCCAAGCCTCCAAAGGGAGAACTATATGCGTTTTTCAACGCTTAAACTGGCCATCGGCGCCGCGACAGCCACCGCGCTGACGCTCGGTACGATAGCCGGTGCGGCTGCTCAGAAGTCGGGCGGCACGCTCAACTTTGTGGTCGGCTCGAAAATTCCATCTTACGACGCTCATGTCGAAACCACGTTTGGGATGATCCACCCAATCGCACCATTCTATTCCCTGCTGATCCGCGTCAATCCTGATGCGCCAGCAACCAACGATTTCGTTTGCGACGTTTGCGAAGGTGACGTCGACAAAGGCGCGGATGGCGGCAAGCTGTTCACTTTCAAGATCCGCAAGGGCTTGAAATTCCACAATGGCGCACCGTTGAATGCTAACGACGTTGTGGCTTCCTATAACAAGATCATCTTCCCACCGAAGGGCGTTGCTTCATCACGCAAATCCTTCTATCGGATGGTCGAATCTGTTGCAGCAACTGATGACCACACTGTCGTCTTTAAGCTGAAATTCCCGTCAGGCGCTTTCATTCCGGCCCTGGCTTCGCCGTTCAACTTCATCTACTCGAAAGCCGACCTCGAAAAGAACGGCCTGACCTGGCACAAAACAAACATCAACGGCTCTGGCCCGTTTGTTTTCGTAGAGCACCAGCCAGGTGCGTTTGTTTCCGGCAAAAAATTTGCTGGTTACCATCACAAGGGCCGCCCTTATCTTGATGGCTTCAGGGCGATCGCGGCTCCAAAGATGGCAGCCCGCGTTCAAGCTATCGAAGGTGATCGCGCGTCGATCGAATTCCGTGGCTTCCCGCCAAAACAGCGTGATGCTCTGGTCAAGGTCCTCGGTGACAAGATCACCGTTCAGGAAAGCGACTGGAACTGCGTGCTGATGGCAACGCCGAACCAGAAGAAAAAGCCTTTCGACGACGCCCGCGTGCGCCGTGCGCTAAGTCTTTCAATCGACCGTTGGGGTGGTTCGAAATACCTCTCCAAGATCGCAATCGTGAAAACGGTTGGCGGCGTTGTGTTCCCTGGCCACCCTCTGGCAGCTACGGAAGCAGAACTGACAAAAATCGCTGGTTACGGCAAAGATCTGAAGGCCAATCGGGCTGAAGCCCGCCGCCTTCTGAAAGAAGCCGGTCAGGAAAACCTCTCACTGGTTCTAAACAACCGTGCCGTTGACCAACCATACAAGGTTGTCGGCACTTGGCTGCTCGACCAGTATAAGAAGATTGGCATCAAGGCGACCCAACAGGTCAACCCATCGTCAGTGTTCTACGACATACTTCGCAAAAAGCAGGACTTCGATGTCTCCATCGACTTCAACTGCCAGTCTGTGATCAACCCGATCGCTGATGTGTCGAAGTTCCTTCCAGGTGGCGGCGCAAACTACTCCGGCTCCAAGGACAAGAAGCTCGTCGAAATGTATGACGCGCTTCTTCGTGCACCAACCGAAGCAGAACAACGCAAGCTGGTTCGCCAGTATGAAAAGCGCGTTCTGGACACCGAAGCGACACACGCAATTACGCTTTGGTGGTACAAGATCAATCCTCACCGTTCATACGTGAAGGGCTGGAAGATCGCACCAAGTCACTACCTAGGACAGCAACTCGACCAAGTCTGGCTCGACAAGTAGTTGATCTAACGACAAGATAGAGAGGCGCGCACTTGCGCCTCTCTGTTGTTCAGATAGAATTTCTAATCCGATGAGCTGGCGCGACGGCCTCGTAGTCCGCAGCCTCTCTCTCAGGCACACCCGCACGGAGTTTACGGGCCAATGCTTCAATATGTTCTGAAACGCTTGCTTTTGATGATCCCTACGATCCTCGGAGCCGCATTCATTATCTTCTTCATCCTGCGCGTCGTCCCAGGCGACGTCTGCGAGCTCAAGCTCGGCGGCGATGGTGGGCACTACGATCCAGTTCAGGTCGAGATTTGCCAGAAGAATCTGGGCATTGATCGTCCGGTCTATGAGCAGTTTGGCAAGTTCGTGGTTGGCATTTTCACCTTCGACTACGGCAACTCGATGGACACCGGCAAACCTGTAACCCATGAAATCGGATTGCGCTTCCAACTCTCGCTGCAGATCGCAATCATGGCGACGCTGGTCACGATAATTATCGCAATCCCTCTCGGAACAATATCAGCGGTCTATCAAAACAGTTGGATCGACTACATTGTTCGAACGGTCTCTATCGCCGGCATCGCCCTACCCTCGTTCTGGTTGGGTATTCTGCTCTTGTTGTTTTTGCTTAACTTCTCGGACTGGATGTGGGGGATCAGATGGTCACCACCGCTAATCTACAAACCGATCTGGGAAGATCCGTATCACAACGTAAGCCAGCTGATCTGGCCGGCAGTGGCAACGGGTTATCGGTATTCAGCAGTCGCAACACGTATGACACGCTCATCGATGCTTGAGGTGCTCCGCGAGGATTATGTCCGCACGGCGCGTGCCAAAGGGCTTCTTGAAAAACTGATCATCAACCGTCACGCATTGAAGAACGCTCTTCTCCCGGTGGTTACGGTGATTGGTATTGAGTTTGCGTTCCTGATGGGAGGCCTTGTGGTCACGGAGCAGGTCTTCAACCTCAATGGTCTTGGCCAACTTCTAGTCCATTCTGTCACCGGAAAGGACTACACGATGACCCAAGCGATCGTCATGATCATCGTGCTGGTGTTCGTGTTCACCAACTTCATGGTCGATATCCTGTATGCTTGGCTCGACCCGCGCATCCGATACAGCTGAGGATTTTTGCAATGGTAACCGTCTCTGAAAATCTGGCTGATGCCAAGAATGCCGAACTGCAAGATGACCTGCGCGACCGCCCAGGCCTCTGGAAACAGATCACCTCTTTCGCTCGCAAGCAGCCGCTTGGTTTCGCTGGCTTGATTGTTGTGCTGGTGTTTATTTGCTTAGCAGTCTTCGCACCATGGCTTTCACCATTCGACCCGGAAGCAAGTTCGTATGAGCATATGCTCGCGCCTCCGGGCACGACATCCGATGCGGGTACTTTCTATCTGGGAACTGACGACTTTGGCCGTGATGTTCTAACCCGTATCATCTACGGCGCACGAACAGCGCTCTTCGTTGGCTTCACCTGCGCAATTGTCGGCGCCACTGTCGGCCTCGTACTGGGTGTCGGCAGCGCATTCTTCGGCGGTAAGATCGATCTGATCTTCCAACGGATCATGGACATCTTCATGGCCTTCCCGCTGATCATCATGGCGCTTTCGATCGTCGCAATCTTCGGCTCATCGATTCAAAACGTGATCATCGCGATAACGATCCCGTTCATACCAAGATGTGCGCGTGTGGTGCGATCCAGCGCGTTGGCGATCCGGGAGATACCGTATATCGACGCGGCCCGTGCCAATGGCTTCTCGAACTCGCGGATTATCATGCGCCATATGGTGCCAAACGTTATGGCGCCGTTCTTGATCATGCTGACAGCTTTCGTTGGCCAGGCCATCTTGCTCGAAGCTTCGCTTTCGTTCTTAGGCCTCGGCGTGCAGGAGCCGGTTCCAGCCTGGGGCTTAATGCTGAAGAATGCCCAGGAGTACATCCGCTCAGAACCTTGGATCGCGATCTGGCCTGGTATCGCGATTACGCTTGGTGTGTTTGGCTTCAACCTGTTCGGCGACGCGCTGCGTGACGCGCTTGATCCTCGCCTACGGTCAAATCAATAAGCCGTCCGCACGGAAAATCGATCAAATACAAAGGCCGGGGCATATCGCTCCGGCCTTTTTTGGTTTCTGCTTGCTATCGTGTCCGCATCAGGAAGCCCCACAGACCATTTTCACGAGGCGTTCCCCTTGAAACATCACCGCCTCTAACGCAGTCTTCAGGGTAAATCAGAGCACCCACAGCAGGAGAGCACTTCACATGGCACGTTTCAAAGATTTTACCGCGTCCGGCGTTATTCCGGCGACCCTGCTGGCTTTCAACAACGACCACACCATCAATTGGCCCGAAACGACGCGGCACCTGAGCCATGTCGCAGCCACCCCTGGCTTGTCTGCGATAACCGTCAATGGTCACGCTTCCGAAGTGCATGCCTGCTCCTTCGACGAGCAACGCGAGATTCTAGACCGCTCTCTTGACGACGTTGGCGATCGCTTACCCATCATCGCAGGCGTTTTTGCTGACGCCAGCCATGACGCGGCGCGCCTTGCCAAAATGTCGACAGACGCCGGCGCCTCGGCCCTGCTCGTCTTTCCATCCAACGTGCTGATGATGGGCGGCGAACGACGGCCAGAAATGGCCGATGCGCATTTCCAAGCTATTGCCGACGCCTCCGACCTGCCACTCATCTGCTTTAATTACGCACGATGGACGAACCTCGCTTATCCTCTCGAGACCATCATCAACCTTACCGAAAAAATCCCATCACTTTGCGCCATCAAGGACTGGACCGCAGAGCCGATGGAGCACGAACGCAACATCCGCACGCTGCAATCTCTGACACGCCCCATCAATGTCCTCTCGACCAACAGTGCATGGCTGATGGCATCGCTATCGATGGGCGCAAGCGGTCTCCTCTCGGGCGCAGGCAGCATCATCCCGGATCTACAGGTCGCCATGTTCCTGGCGATCCAGCGTGGAGATCTCAACGCGGCACGCGCCATCAACGACCGGATGCAGCCGATCACTCAGGCATTCTACGCACCGCCATTCCTTGACATGCACAACCGCATGAAGGAGGCAGCTGTCCTGCTCGGCCGTCAGGATCGCGCCATTGTCCGACCGCCACTGATGAAGATCACCCAGCCTGAAATCGATAGGATCGATGCAGCTCTAAAAGCCGGCCGCATCAGTCACGACGGCGCTGACGGGCTGGATCTGTCAACTGCAAGCAGTTTGGCAGCCGAGTAGCTATTCC
The DNA here is from genome assembly GCA_905480435.1 of uncultured Hyphomicrobiaceae bacterium. Classification (GTDB taxonomy): domain Bacteria; phylum Pseudomonadota; class Alphaproteobacteria; order Rhizobiales; family Hyphomicrobiaceae; genus CAJQQK01. The sequence continues at coordinate 13,951 of CAJQQK010000263.1, forward strand.
GTCCCGATTGGCGAAAAGCCATAGCGAAGGCAGCATTAAGGGCCTTCGCCTATGCCTTCACACGCTCTGATTTTGGATCGTACAATGGGCGTAGCGATGCGGTCGCTGCGACGCGCGTACCAGCAACGTCAATCTCATAGTGCGAAGCCAAAACTTGATCAGCTTTCTCCCCGGCGCACGGCACATAGCCAAGTCCGATGGCAGCACCCAGATGATGCCCATAGCCGCCGGATGAGAGATAACCGACCATCTCACCATCGCGGTAGATTGGCTCAAGATGATAGAGCAGAGGTTCCGCATCTTTCAGTTGGAACTGCACCAGACGGCGCTGCAGCCCCTCATCGCGTTTACGCAGCACGGCATCGCGCCCGATGAATTCGCCCTTATCGGTTTTGACAGCAAAGCCGAGGCCCGCTTCAAGCACGTGATCCTCATCTGTAATGTCATGCCCGAAATGGCGGAAGGCTTTTTCAAGCCGACAGGTATCCATCGCATGCAAACCGCAAAGCGTCAGATCAACATCAGCGCCAGCATCAGCCAACGCCTCGAAAACATGCGCCGCTTGATCCGTGCTGACATACAGCTCCCAGCCAAGCTCCCCAACATAACTCACCCGATGTGCTCGTGCGAGCCCCATGCCAATTTCAATTTCCCGCGCCATCCCGAACGGATGCACCGCGTTCGAGAGATCATCTGGGCTGACCTTGCCCATCAGTTCGCGCGCTTTCGGGCCCATCACGCAGATCACCGACTCTGCTGCGGTCACATCAGTTACAACGACGAATAAATCAGCCATATGCCGCCGCAGCCAACCAAGATCGCGCTGCACAGTTGCAGCCGGAACCACCAGCAAATACGCAGTATCAGACAGTCGCGTTACGGTCAGATCACTCTCGATGCCACCCGCTGAATTGAGCATCTGCGTATAGACGATCCGTCCAGGCTCAACATCCATACGCGCGCCACAAACCGTGTCGAGGAAGCGACAAGCATCGCGCCCCTCAACACGGATTTTGCCAAACGATGACATGTCATAAAGTCCGACACCGGTCCGAATTGCCTGATGCTCATGCGCAATGTTCGCGAAGAAATCCTGCCGACCCCACGCGTACTTATACTCTCGCGCCTGATCCCCGATCGCGTACCAATTCGCACGCTCCCAGCCAGATGTTTCCCCGAATACAGCGCCCCGTGTCTTCAGATGCTCATGCAATGGCGAACGCCTGATGCCACGTGCTGTTTCAGGTTGCCGATATGGCCAATGATCAGCGTAAAGCAGCCCAAGCGTCTCGCTCACACGCTCTTTCAGATACTGCCGATTGCGCTGGAATGGTTCGGCACGACGAATATCGACATCCCATAGGTCAAACGGCGGCACGCCCTCATCAATCCAGTGCGCGAGCACGGATCCCGCCCCGCCCGACGACACAATCCCGATAGAGTTGTAACCGGCAGCGACCCAATACCCCTGAAGCTCTGGGGCTTCGCCAAGGTAATATCGGTCATCCGGCGTAAAGCTTTCCGGACCATTGAAGAACGTATGGATGCCGGCTTCAGCAAGCAGCGGCACACGATTGATGGCCTGTTCCAAGATCGGCTCAAAGTGCTCGAAATCTTCCGGCAATTGGTCGAAGCAGAAGTCCTCGGGGATGCCATCCATGCCCCATGGTTTCGCTTTCGGCTCGAACGCACCAAGCAGCAGCTTGCCTGCATCTTCCTTGTAGTATGAACACTCATCAGGGACGCGTAGCACTGGCAGTTGCCCCAGTTCCGGTATCGCTTCCGTCACAATGTAAAAATGTTCGCACGCATGGAGGGGCAACGTCACGCCAGCATCCGCTGCAAAATCACGCGCCCACATGCCACCGCAGTTGATCACGACATCACTCGCCGTATGCCCGGCAACGACCTCGCCACCGTCTTCCATCCGCCAATCAACGCCGGTGACGCGTCCACCTGATTTCACAACGCCAGTAACTTTGACGCCCTCGATAACCCGCGCACCCATTTGGCGCGCCCCCTTAGCAAGCGCCATCGCAATATTCGCCGGATCGCACTGTCCGTCGCCCGGCAGGTACACACCGCCCGTCATGCCATCGGTATTGAGGTGCGGGTAGAGCGCCAGCATTTCCTCATTAGTCATTTCGTGCGCTTCGACGCCGAACGCTTTGGCAATGCCCGCTTGCCGGCGTAACTCTTCCATCCGCGCATTGGTCAGCGCAGCGGTAATGGAACCCGTCACGCGCATGCCTGTCGAAATTTCCGTTTCCGTTTCGAGCTGCTGATAAAGTTCAGCCGAGTACCGCGCCAGTCGCGTCAGATTTTGCGACGTCCGCAGCTGCCCGATCAGGCCGGCAGCGTGCCATGTCGTGCCGCATGTCAGCTGCTTGCGCTCAAGCAAGACAATGTCCGTCCAACCGCGCTTGGCCAGATGATAAGCCACCGAACATCCGGAAACGCCACCGCCAACAATTACAGCTCTAGCACCACTTGGCGGCGCTCGGTTTGCGGGAACCGGAGTTACAGTTGGTTGGCTCATGTTGTCACTCGCAAAATTAAAATTTTTGACCGCATAGCGGCAGTACCAACCAAACAGCGGCCTGCCAAATTCGCCCCTACTTATTCAAACACCGATGCAAAAGATCACACGCACCTTACCCGGGCTGTCGCAAGCCATCACTTCAATGTGTCGCCGCGTGTGTTGTGGCCGCATCCAGCGTCCCCATGTAAATATCATGCTTTGTGTTTGGCAGAATACAAACAGCAAAATCGAAATCGAAGGAACGCGCGATGTATAAGAGATTAATTGCAGCTGCCCTCGTCTTTGGCATGGCCGCCACCGGCCCGCCCGTCGCGGCATACGCCCAAATAAACTGCGGAGTTCGTTCGCAGGTAATTGGAGTATTGAAACAACAGCACCGGGAGACAATCTTGGGCGTTGGTCTAGCAAATCCCAATGCAATTTATGAGGTTTGGCGTGCAAAGAAGACCGGTCCCTGGACCATCCTCATGACGAAACCAAATAACATATCCTGCATCATGGCAACCGGACGCAATTGGATGGAAGCTCCAATCAGAGCCGAGCCAGCCGCCAAGGCATCAATGGCGCAATAGCGTATTCACCAGGCTCACATCATCACAAAAAGCCGGATGGACGCTGCCGAGCACCCATCCGTTCTTCAAATGCCATCTAGGGCTGTGCCGCGGTGCTTACTCAGCCGCGATGACCTGCTGGCTGCCATCCAGCATACGTTGCCCACGAACCAATTCGCCGGGTAATTTACCCGTAGCCTCGCCGTTGCGGTAGGTGACAACGCCAGACACGATCGTCACGTCATACCCGGAAGCTTTCTGCAACAAACGCCGCCCACCGGCCGGCAAATCGAATGTCACATACGGTTTGCCAAAATTAACGTTGTCGTAGTCGATAATGTTGAGGTCCGCCTTCTTACCCACTTCGATAACGCCGCGATCATGCAGCCCTGCAGCTTCCGCTGTATCAGACGTCAGGCGTCGAATAACTTCCGGGATCGAGAAGCGCCCCCGCTCGCGCGCCCAATAGGTCATCATCCAAGTTGGAAAGCCTGCATCCAGAATGAACCCAACATGCGCGCCGCCATCACCAAGGCCCATGATCACGTTGCGATCAGCCAACATGGTCTCAGAAACCGACATATCGAAGTTGAAATAGTTGACCAGCGGCGAATAAATAAAACCACGCCCCTCATCCTCAAGCAGAATATCGTAGGCAACCTCTTCCGGTGTACGGCCTTCTCGCTCGGCGATGGCAGCGACAGAATCTTCACGCTGCGGTAGATAATTCGTGTCACCAAAACGGAACATCTGCGTCCACATCAAACGGTTGATCAGTGGAAACGTCGAACCTGTGATGCGATCCTCCGAGAGGATCTTGGTTCGTGTTTCTGGATCGCGCATCGCAGCAACGCGCTCAGCTAACGGCAGAGCGGCAATCGACTTATAAGTTGGCGTTCCCGAATACGGGTTCTGCGATCCCTCAAGGCCAAGCAGCAAGCCAATCGCACGCGGCGCCGTCACCGGTCGGATCGAATGCCCATCGCGTATCGCGTCGTTTGCATAGCCAAGCAATTCACGCCAAACCTCTGATCGCGCCGCCTCATGCCGCTGATTGAGCGTAAACACAGCCGGGCGCCCCGAGATCTCGACCACACGACGCAGCATCGCGAATTCACTCGCGGCATCAGGCTCGTTCCAATCGGACACGATCTCGATGAAGCCCGATCCGGCATCCCGCATGCCAAGAGCGATACCGACGAGCTCATCCTCAGTTGCTTTCAGCGTTGGCGTATATTCACCGCTGTGGCTCTTGTGGCTGATCGTGCGTGACGTCGAAAATCCGAACGCACCGGCACGCATTGCTTCAGCTGTGATCCGACGCATCTCGGCGATGTCTTCTGTTGTCGCGACCTCGTGCCGGATCGCCCGCTCTCCCATCACGAACACGCGGACGGCGGCATGAGGCAGCAACGCGCAAACGTCGACATCTCGGTTACGCTTCTCAAGCGCCGCTAAATATTCAGGAAAACTCTCCCACTGCCAGTCAAGCCCTTCATGCAGCACTGGGCCTGGAATGTCTTCCACGCCCTCCATCAGCTCGACGAGCTTATTCCTGTCGTCCGGCTTACAGGGGGCGAATCCGACACCGCAATTTCCCATCACAACCGTCGTCACGCCATGCCAAGCCGATGGTGCGAGATGATTGTCCCAAACTGATTGGCCGTCGTAATGGGTATGAATATCAACAAATCCAGGCGTTACGATCCGGTCGCTGGCGTCGATCTCCTCGGCACCGCGTCCATCGATTTTGCCGACGGCTGCAATAACGCCATCTCTGACCGCAACATCACCTTTGAACGTGTTGTCTGCGCCTGTGCCATCAACAATCATGCCGTTTCGAATAACAAGGTCAAAATCCGGGTTCATCGCGCCGTCTCCCTTAGATCCGCTAATTGACGAAATTTGCCCAAACGATCCGTCAGTTGGCCGATCCTGTCAACCAGAGGATGAATTGTTGCATGACAACTTTAAATGTCCCCAAATTCGGGCGTGGCCTAACGCTGGTCCTGTGCTTAAGATAGGACATCTGCTCAATGCAGGAGGGAGCAAAATGCGGATCGCAAGCACGTCTTTGATTGCACTTTTCGCGCTGACTATATCTTGCTTCCCACTCGTGACGTCGTCCTTCGCGCAAGCACCAATCCTCCAGCCAAGCTTGGACCTCTCTCCGGAAGACGTCGTCTCGATCCAACTCAAAGCCTTGAGCGACTCCGAAAATGATCCGAGAACGAACAGTGGCATCGCCCGCGTCTGGGCGTTCGCCCATCCCGCGAACCGTGCCGTAACCGGTCCACTCGCCCGTTTCACCATGATGCTACAAAGCCCAAATTACAAAGCGCTGATCAGCCATCGCGCGCACCATATGCGACAGATTTTGTTGACCGAAGATAAGGCACACTTCGCCATCAAAATAACCAGCAACGGTGGGGATCTCCTCGGATACAGCTGGCAGCTTGGCAAAGCCAAAACCGGCAAATATCAAGGCATGTGGATGACGACCGGAGTCTCCTTGGTCGGCAAACTTGGAAAAGCACTATAATGTTTGATGCGCTCAACTCTCATCAAAACACTGCCCGACAGCACAATCTAGGAATACGCATGTGAGCATCCCATTCAGCCTGGACAATGGCATTGCTGCCAAAGCTGCAATAGGCGTGGTCGTGCTTGAGAAAGACGAAACGTTAGAGCCAGAATTACGCTCCGTTTTCGCGGACGACGGCGTCGCCATCTATCACAGCCGCATTCCAAGTGATGATGAGATTTCGCCCGACACGCTCAACGCGATGGCAGTCGAAATGCCGCGTGCTTTGCGACTGCTGCCAACGGCTCGCCCACTCGATGTCGTCGCCTACGCTTGTACATCAGCTTCCACGGTCATTGGCCAGGCGCGTGTCGCTGCGATGATCAACGAAGCCCATCCATCGGCTGCTGCCACGGACCCGATCACGGCTGTCATCGCGGCATGTCGGCATCTTGGCCTAAAGCGAATCGGCTTGCTGACGCCGTATGCCCGCGAAGTATCCGCCGCAATGCAGGCGCTGCTCGAGGGGGCCGGGCTGACAATCACGGGCTTCGCATCGTTTGAGCAATCGAAAGACCCCGTTGTTGCCCGCATCGCGCCAGAATCTGTGCGACAGGCAATCTGCCAGTTGGCCTCAAGTGCTGACGTCGACGGTGTATTTGCTTCTTGCACTAATTTGCAAACTTTCAGCATTCTGGATGCCGCTGAAGCAGAAATCGGCAAGCCCGTGGTATCCAGCAATGCAGCACTCGCCTGGCACATGCGCCGACATGCCGGCCTTGGACCACTGCTCAATGCGCCTGGAGCATTGCTGAAGAGCTAAATCTGACTTCCCAACTGTGCAGCCTAAAGAGCGCGTGCGGAGCGCCGCCACAGCATCTGATCATCAGCCCGCAGTTAGATAGGCGGATTATTGAGAACGTAGATGATGCCACCAATTGAGGCGACCCACCAGGCAATGGCCAGAGTCGCGGTGATCTTTCCGTTACGTGAACGCTGAGTGATTTCGCCTGCAGTTTCTTGAAGTTGGGCCAAGATGGAACCTTTTGCGCTGAATGCGCACTCAGGGGTCAAGATGATCAAGTGGAGATCGGATGCACACTGAAAAATTGCCGCCCCAGCCAACACTGCAGACGTCAAAACTCAGCTCAATTGTATCGCTTATCAAACCTGACATCTGACACGTCTAGATGGATGTGTCAGATAAAGCACCCCTTGCAGGCGGCAATTAAATCTCAATGCGAGTATTGATAGGTAACCGAATCAAAGACCGGTCAACCGCCCGCTAAGGAGGATATGAGCAATCCATTTGGCGCCATATCGACGGTATGAACCTGACCGCTCAACAACGTCACATCAAGCATAAAACAATCGGATAGAGCAAAGGCTGGTAGAAAAGTCTTTGTTGGCGCATCTCGATCTACTGGATTTTCCTATTCGAAACATCACTAATCTGCTAGTAGTCTGTCATCGACTTTGGCCGGATATTTGGGCCGCCTCGCCTCGCAGCCGCAGGGCGTGCGATCAGATCCTCCCCCATTACTCGACGGAATAGGGCATTTGCTATATGCAGGGCCCGCAAACGCACGTGTGAAACTTAAAGGTAGATCTTATGCAGACCGGTATCGTCAAATTCTTCAACACCACGAAAGGTTATGGTTTCATCCAGCCTGACGCAGGTGGGAACGACGTCTTTGTTCACATTTCGGCACTTGAGAGCGCCGGCATCCACAGCCTATCCGAAGGCCAAAAGGTCTCGTTTGAAACCGAAACAGACCGTCGCAGCGGAAAACTTGCTGTCTCCAGCATTCAAGCTGATTAATCAGCTCTGGCCGCGCAAAATGCGGCAAATCTAGAGATTACCGCCGGCGCTCCCCGATAGAAGGTCAAACTGCAATGCGCCGGCGTTTGGCCGATTAACCATTCCGGCTTTCAGTCACGAAACGACCTGGTGACTGTTGTATTGCCTCTCGGCACATCGAGCTCATCACGCAGACAAACAAATTGCGGATTTCCAGTTAGTGTTGCCAATCTGGTTGAGCGGCAAACACTTGGCGCCCCTGCCTTTTGGCACGCCTCACCTATGGTCTGGCAAACATAATGCGTTCGTTCTTGGCAATCTTCCTCAGTATTTGAAGAGATTGCCTTCTCCACATGGGGCCAGCTGGTCCAGAAAGACAAAAATGTCAGTCAAGAGCGCCCGGGGCGCAAAACGTAAGTGCCAGAACGAGGAATGCCTCGCCCCCTTCTATGACCTCGGTCGGAGCGACTTCGAATGTCCGGTCTGCGGAACCGCATTTGATCACGAAGCAGCCGAACGCGCAGCCGAATCGCAAACATCTAAATATCCATCGCGCAAACAACCGCGCGTGCTCCCGATTGTTGCTTCTGCCGAACCTGGCGAAGTCGGTGATGATGCGGAAGAAGATGATATCGTTGCCGAGGTTACGGCAGATGATGACGACTCAGAAACCTCAACTGAGGCTCCAGATGGTCTGCTGGAATCCGAGGATGACGACGACAATCTGGCCAATGCCATTGAAATCCCGGCCACGAACGAAAACGACGACACCTAGCCTGATTACGTCGCCCGAGTGAGCAATGGAGCTAACAATGCAACGCGTTTGCCGCACTCGGGCGAACGAATAAAACTGAAACGTCTTTCGGACCTTCTGCTCACTCGTAGCTGTAACCACGGAATCCGTGATGAAGCTGGGGATAAGAGCGTCGGAGGCTAGACGTTTTAAGCGCCGGAATCGGTTACCAATCGCTGAGGCATCGCCTCATGCTCAACTGAATTTGGTATCGAACCGCCATGCAGAGGACTGCGGCTTGAAGCACTCTGGATTTTTCGAAACGGCTGGTCCGTATACTCTGCGAGAGATCGCCGAGCACACAGACACGCAACTCGCAGCTGGCTTCGATGGCAATCTGGAGATTTCCGGCATCCAGCCACTGAAAACGGCAAGTGGCTCAGATCTCGCGTTTCTGGACAATCGGCGCTATGCCGATCAAGTGGCAGCTTCCAAAGCTGGCGTTTGTATCTTGTCAGAAGCCGATGCCAGCCATGCCCCACCGGCCATGGCGCTTCTGTTCAGCAAAACACCCTATATTGCCTTCGCCCACGCGATGCGACTGTTTTATGCCGACGCGCTGCGCAGCAAGGCAGCCATGGATGACCAGCGCAATGCAGCTGATCTGGTGCATCGAACAGCACAAATTGATGCCGGCGCTACAATCGAGCCAGGGGCAATCGTTGGGCGCGACGCGATCGTTGGCAAAGGTTCAACGGTTTCTGCCGGTGCCGTTCTCGGTTACCGGTCGATTCTTGGCGAGAACTGCTACATCGGCGCAGGAGCGGTCGTAAGTCACGCCATTCTCGGTAACGAAGTCATCATCCATCCGGGCGTGCGCATCGGCCAGGATGGCTTCGGGTTCGCCATGAGTGCCGCCGGGCACCTGAAAGTTCCCCAAATTGGATGTGTACGCATTGATGATGACGTTGAGATCGGCGCAAACTCAACAATCGATCGCGGCACGCTATCTGACACAATCATTGGTCAAGGCACGAAAATCGACAATCTCGTCCAGATTGGCCACAACGTGGTCATTGGGCGTCATTGCATTATCGTCGCCCAGAGCGGTATTGCCGGCTCAGCTGAACTTGGCGATTTCGTCGTCATGGGCGCCTGTGCAGGCGTCTTAGGCCACGTTAAAGTCGGCAACGGCGCACAGATCGCCGGCATGGCACACGTCAAGAATGACGTCGAGCCTGGTGCCCGCATGGGCGGCACGCCAGCCCGTCCCTTCAAGGAATGGGCCCGAGAATTAGCTGCAATTCGCACTTTAGGCCGATCCAAGACGAAGTAGTCTGGTAGCCGATGCGATGGAGCTTGCCCACATGCTAAATTGGGGCATAGCAAGCAAAAACTTGACTTTTGCAGTGCAGCATACTAACTAACAACGAATCGCGAAAATGCGATTTCCGGCGCTCCAGCCGCGTGAAGGGACAATACGACTGCCAGATACCGCCAGATTGAAAACTGGATGGTAAGAAAGTGGCCTTGATCCCCCTGTTGAGCGCGTCGCATTAAAGAACTCCCGATAAGACAACCCAGGCCACGCGGGGTGTCCCGCTATTATCAGCTGCATGCTTCGGCGCAACGCGGGCTCCCGTATCGTGCCGTATCGCATTCATCTGTGGCTAAATGAAAGACCTAGATTTTGAACGACTTTACATCTCTCGGCTTGAGCGCGCCGCTCTTGGCAGCGCTTGAACAGGCCGGCTATACGACACCAACACCGATCCAGAGCAAAGCCATTCCGACGCTCCTTCAGGGTCGGGACCTGGTCGGCATTGCTCAAACCGGCACCGGTAAGACGGCCGCTTTCGCGCTCCCCATTCTGCACCAGCTTGCAGCTGATCCGAAACCTGCCCCGCGGGGCGGATGCCGCGTATTGGTGCTCTCACCAACTCGCGAACTCGCAACTCAGATCGGCGATAGTTTCCGCACCTATGCGGCTAAACTGAATGTGTCCGTAACGACCGTATTTGGCGGCGTTTCGCACCGCCCACAGATCCAGGCCTTGGGCCGAGGCGTTGACGTACTTGTCGCCACGCCAGGCCGCCTCCTCGACCACATGTCGACTGGCAAAGCCAATATTGGCGCAACCGAGATACTTGTCCTCGACGAAGCCGATCAGATGCTTGACCTTGGCTTCCTCAAACCCATTCGCCAGATCGTCGGCAGACTTCCGAAAGAGCGACAAACGTTGCTGTTCTCCGCAACGATGCCAGAGCAGATCGCGCGTCTCGCCAAGGATTTTCTACATAATCCTGAGCGTGTATCCGTGGCCCCAGTGGCATCCACAGCAGAGCGCGTCAGCCAACGTGTCGTGCACATTGATGCAGCCCAAAAACGCCATCTGCTTGCGAAACTGTTTGCCGAGCACGAAATGTCACGAACGCTGGTTTTCACCCGCACGAAACACGGTGCTGACCGGCTTACGAAGCATCTTCAGGCGGGCGGCGTCACGGTTGCCGCGATCCATGGTAATAAGAGCCAACCACAGCGCGAGCGCGCCCTCGAATCCTTCCGTGATTCGAAAATCCAAGTCCTCGTTGCAACCGACATCGCGGCCCGCGGTATCGACATTGATGACGTGACACATGTCGTCAATTACGAGCTCCCTGAGGTCCCAGAAGCCTACGTCCATCGCATCGGTCGCACGGCCCGGGCTGGCGCATCAGGTAGCGCAATATCATTCTGCGACGACTCCGAGTTGAAATATCTGCGTGGTATTGAGCGCCTTACACGGCAGAAAATTCCATCAGAAACTTACCGCAATGGCGAGGCCGTCCCTGATCGCGCCGTTTCAGGCTATGATCCAATCGCGACAGCTGACGCTGAACGAGAAACGCGCGCGAAGCGTCACCGCCACCAGCCATCATCACATCGCGCCCAGAACGGGAACCGTTCATCCGATGCACAACCGGCCCGGAAAGAAACCAGTAGTGCCAAGCCACAAGGCAAGGCGCGGACGCATCGTGGCCAGGCACAGGGTGCCGCTAAATCTAGCAAGCCTCAGCCAAACGCGAACGCAGGGCGCAATGGTTCAGGCCGTAACGCCAAACCAGGTAATGGCCCGAGTAACGGCAATGCACCGCGGCCAGGCCGCCGGACCTCGGGTCGTCGACAAGGCAACCCGGCCGCAACCGCCGTATAGCTCTAATAATCCTCGGTTGCAGCGGCCAACATCGGCCGCGCAACCTTCTGAATTCGTATAAAGCGTAGGAGACCTCAATGGCAGCTCACAAATACAAGGTAGGACAGTCGCTCCTGTTTTCACCACGTCGTCTTGGCCACCAGGAAGGCAATCAATCATGCGAGATCTTGCGTTGCCTGCCGTTTGAAGGCGGCGAATTCCAATACCGCATCAAATGCGGTTACGACAACGTCGAGCGCGTTGCCAGAGAAAGCCAACTCGGTCAACAACCGTAGACACAGCCCACCAAACGACGGCGCGCAGCACCTCATCAAAAGTAGCAAGTCCAATCCGCTGCGGAAGGCTCAGGCGTTCATTGCCTACAGCATGTCGCGTTCTAATGGATTCACAATGCGCCTTAAAGCGCCCAATCTTCGGGCGATTTAAGGCTCCTATTAAACGCGACGTGCTTTAGCTGACGCACGCCAACAAACATTATGAGTTCGAGACATCGGACCGACCACAACACAACGCGTATCGCTCAGCGATCGACAAGCAGTTGACGAAACGAAGGGACTTCTCTGATGGCAAAGATGAAACCAAAGGCACGCAACGAATTCGGCCTGTTCAACGTGCACTACGAAGATGGCTCACTCACATCAAACCGCAAAGTGCCTGGCGAAGTTCTGGTCGACCACAATGCCGATCAGGCAATTGAGGATTTTCTAACGGCGCAAGACAACGAAATCGCCGAAAGATCCGGCAAACCTCGCGGTCCGATTAAGACGATCGAAAAAGTGAAGAAAGCCAAGAAGGCGTAGTAATCACTGCCAACGATAACGATGATCTCGACTAGCCGGCAGCTAAATTAACGTTTCGCAACGTATTTCGCCAGGAAGGTCTCAACCACCTTCCAATAAGCGTCAGCAGATTTATTCCGCGACGCGATCAGCGCCGAAGAGCCATGTCGTCCACCTGAAGATGGTGCGAACCCAATTTTGCGATCGCCGTTTATTGCCTTGAATATTCCGCGCCATTTGCGCCGTTCACTCGCTGGCGACGTAATCAGAACCGGCACCTTAATCTTCGCTGCCGCCTTCGAAATTGACCGCCCTCGGATATACTCACCCGGCGACATGGCAACGACACCATCAGCTAACTCAGGCTTGTTACCAGCCATCCAGATGGCCAGAGCCGCTGAATACGAACTGCCCCACAAAACGACGCGCCCGCTCGTCTGTTTGCGCGCCCAAACCATCGCCGCTTCGATATCGGGTACCGCCGATGAGTACGACCGCCGAAGGCCACGCGTCGCCGCCCGCTGAGCGGTGCCATTGCGCACGCCGCCAAATGCCTTACCGGAACGTTGATCGACCGCAACCGCATTAAACCCGAGCTGATTGAGCCTTGGCGCAATCTCCCGATATTCACCACGGCTCGAACCGGCCTGATGCGCGAGTACAATCCACGGCGCGTCTGCTGCCTTCGACACACGATAGACATCAGCTGAAATGGACAGTCCATCTGAGGCCTTAAGCGTCAGTTCTTCTTGCCCCTGTGCCACTCCAATAGAAGTGATCAGCAACAACATCGAAAATGCGACACGAACCATCAAATTTCTCCGCCTAAGCAGCCAACGACCACGCACTCTTAGCAGGCAATCGTGCAGGTGACGGGCATCTCGCAGCATTGTGATGGGGACCGGGCGAGCACAAAGCTGAGCTTCGTCTTGCTCAAGTGGAGACTTTCCAACCCATCTCCCAGAAGTCAGCCTCTAGACGCGTCGCCTCTCGAAAAATAGTTATTAGCTCAGCTTCTCGTGCTGGCGTCAGATAGCGGGCTGCCAGGTCATCAAGCTGCGCCACTGCGTTCGCGGCAACTTCCTGGTAGGCCGCATCCGCGTATTCGCCGATCCATACGCGATAAGGATTGCTCTCATCCGTAGCTCCTGGCATTGCCGCCAGCCGCGCAGCAATCTCCGCATAGCCGATCACACACGGCGACAACGCCACTTTTAATGCCAACAGATCGCCGCGCATACCCGTGTCCAGAACATATCGCGTGTAAGCCAACGTCTCGCCGGCTGCCGGAGCAGCCTCAATCGCCGCCGGCGACAATCCCCAACCGCCGCATAGTTTCACATGCAGGTCCATCTCGACATCCAGGATCGCTGAAATCCCAGCCGCCGCATCACGCATGTCAGCCAGTGACGGCGCCTTGTAGACAGCCAGCGCATAAGCCCGCGCGAACTCGATCAGGAACAGATAATCTTGCACCAGATAGTGCCGGAAAGCCGCTTCGGGTAACGTTCCCTCGGCCATCGCATTGGTAAAGGGATGCTCCGTATAGGAGTGCCATTCAGCCGACGCCTCAGCCTTGAGCCTCTCGAAGAACGCCATAGATGACTCTCCCACCATCAAATGCCAGATTAGGTCACAGAACGTACGACAAACTGTATTTCAGAGCCGAGCGCAACATCAACGCTAGCGCGCATGCTGCAGATCTTAATACGAGCCGAGGAACCAACGTGAGCCAACATAGTAGAATTGATGCGTCCGCGGAAACCGTTCATTGGGGCTACTTCGATGCAGCCCTTGCACCACAACTCACCATCGACAGCGGCGACACTGTCACGATCTCGACAGTCTCAGGCCGGCCTGATGATCTGCCAGAAGCACCCTACGTTATCCCCGACGCACTCAAAGATATCCATCGCGCCGTACCAATGAAACTGCCAGGCCACATCTGCACTGGACCAGTAGCAATCCGCGGAGCCAAGCCTGGCCACACCATCGAAGTGCGCATTCACGACATCGAACTCAATTACAATTGGGGCTATAACCGCATTCGCCCCCTCGTTGGCGCACTGCCAGACGATTTCACGGAAACACATCTCATGCATATTGCGCTCGACGCCGAGCGCATGACCGGACGCCTGCCATGGGGGCTTGAACTGCCACTCAAACCATTCTTCGGCGTGATGGGAACCGCACCACCACAGCAATGGGGGATGGTCAGCACATTGCCGCCACGACGTAACGGCGGCAACCTCGACAACAAAGAACTCGTCGCCGGTAGCACGCTTTATCTGCCCGTGTTCGTTGACGGCGCCAACTTCTCCGTTGGCGACGGTCACGGAGCCCAGGGCGATGGCGAAGTTTGCGTAACCGCGATTGAAACCGGCTTGATCGGCCGCTTCGAAATTCATTTGCGCGAAGACATGGAACTGACGTGGCCGCTTGCCGAGACGCCGACCCACATGATCACGATGGCGTTTGATCCAGACCTCGACAATTGTGTTGTCATCGCGCTGCGTCAGATGATCGATCTGATCGTTGCGCGCACCGGCCTCACTCGCGCAGAAGCGTATACACTGTGCTCCCTCGCAGCCGATCTCCGCGTTACTCAGGTCGTCAACGGCAACAAGGGCATCCACGTCATGCTCGAAAAGGAGCTTCTAGTCGGCCGGAGCTAATAACCCACCGAGAAAAGCGGACGGCGCGGCGAATATATCCGCCGCGCCATCAGGCCGTTAGCGGCAATACCGGTTCCAGCAACTCTTCATGCAGCGCGAAAACTGACGACGGCACTGCCGCTCAGATTCATAGTCGTAACATTCATTCCGGTCTGCGATGCAATTGAGGCGACACCCACGACAATGACTTCCCTGCACACGTTGCAGCAGGCTGCCCTCAGCGAGGCTTGGCCGGCCAGGAATTGCCGAATACGACACGGGCGCAGCATTAACTGACTGTCTGGAGGTTGTATCCGCCATCGCCTGCATCGGTATAAGCATCCATACCAAGAGGGCCAATTTCACTAATTGACTTCGCATCAAACATTCCCTCTACGCTCGCGCCACAAACCAAGCTTTTCCTGCACGACCCTGTCCGAAAATGAGAACAACAAACTTTCGCTCGCGACTTCATGCACAACCGGTTTCCAAGAAGGTACCACAAACACGTCACGCGGCCCCCACTCGATGGCGACATCACTAATCGTTGTTTTACCACCGCCCTCAACTCCCACGAATATTGTCGCATCCGTTGAGCGGTAGGGCATCGTTGTACCTGCTGGCAGCATCTGAATAAACGTCGATATTGTTGGCATAGCTGAGCCGCCATCAAGCGGATTCGAGTAACGCACCTTCCATCCATGACAGGCATCTGGATCGCTGCCGCGCTTCATCGCCTCCAACGTCTCCCGGCTCCGCACATAAGGATAGTTAAAGATCGGTGACGCAGTTCTAGAGACATCGGCATTGATCGGCATCAAGGCATGTCCGAATTCTGCATAGGACTGGCCGGTCTGTCGAGTTATCGGCTGCTCATCCTCGCCAAGGCTTTCGGCAAACGACGCATCAAGCATTGAGACCAGCGGAATATCGAGCCCATCCAGCCAGAACATTGGCGCGTCTGTTTCGTTGCCATGGTCGTGCCAGCTCATCGGCGGTGTGATGACGAAATCACCGTATTCCATGATCGTCTTTTCACCGTTCACGGCCGTATGTGCACCCGAGCCTTCAAGCACAAACCTTAGAGCCGATTGGGTATGACGATGCGCCGGCGCAACCTCTCCCGGCAACACCAACTGCACGCCGGCATATAGCGATGTTGTAATCTTCGACTGGCCACGCAAACCGGGGTTCTCATAGATCAAGACGCGCCGTTCAGCCTCTTTCGCAGTAATCAAGTCGCCGGCTTCAAGCATAGCGTCACGCACTTTGTCGAACTTCCAGCCATAGGCCTGACACCCTGACTTCGGCTCAGGCGTTACCAAATCGCCGAGCACGCTCCAAAGCGGCGTCAGGTTATCCTTGTCAATCCGCTCGTAAAACGCTTTGCGTTCCGGAGTCTCGGTTGGTGCAACACTCACGGCTGATCTCCTTCATCCCGCATCGCCAGCGACTGACGATCAATCTTTCCGGTCCCTGTCTTCGGAATATCATGAACAAACTCAACAATGCGCGGATATTTATGCGGTTGCAGAGTCTGCTTTACGTAATCCTGCAAGCGCTGCACTTGGAGTGCATCATCGGCTTGACCATCACACAACCGCACAACCGCGCGCAACGTCATACGTTTATCCGTCATCGCCTCGGCAAGCACCGCGCACTCGTGCACGGCCTCATGCTCCGCCAAGCATCGCTCAACTTCAAGTGGCCACACCCATTGCCCAGAGATCTTCACAAGATCATCTGCACGGCCTTGAAAATAATAGAACCCATCACGCTCAAGAAACCGATCACCGGTGTAAATCCAATCACCGCGCATCGTCTCCGCAGTATTCTCTGACCGGTTCCAATAGAGCGGCGCGGAAGAGTGCCCCCGCACCCACATCACACCCTCTTCGCCTGCAGCTGCAAGCTCGCCATCTTTGTCACGCAACACCACTTCGTAACCCGGAACACGCCGGCCGGCTGACCCAAGACGCTTCTCAGCAACGCTGTTCGACAAATAGATGTGCAGCATCTCCGTCGAACCGAGCCCCTCTACAGTCTCAAGCCCTGTGAGCATTTTCCAGCGATTGAAAATCTCTTCCGACAATGTCTCTGCTGCCGAAATCGACAACCTGAGACTGGACAGATCACGTTTGTCAGCATCAGCAATTCGACAGAGCGCCGTAAATAAAGTCGGCAAACCAAAAAGAACCGTTGGTCGATACGTCTCGACCATATCGAAGATCCGCGCAGGCTCCGGTCGCCCCGGCATCAGCAGGCTCGCCGCACCTACTGCAAATGGAAACGTTACAGAATTGCCGAAGCCATAAGCAAAAAACATCTTTGGAATCGAGAAACACAAATCTCCAGGCTTCAAATCGAGATAGTTCGCAGCATAGGTCTCAGCTGTGTAAGCCATGTCATGCTGCAGATGTACGATGCCTTTGGGTCTCCCCGTTGATCCCGATGAGTACATCCAGAACGCCATGTCATCCGGCTCCGTGTCGGCACATGGCAGCTCCAAAGGCTGACCAGCAACGAACGATGCCGCATCCAACCGCAGATCATCATCAGTGGCCCCGTCACCGTTCACGACAATCAATCGTTCCAAAGCAGTTCCTGCAACGGCTTCATCTGAAAACGTCTCGATAAAACCGACTTCACACAAAGCTATCCGAGCACCGGTGTCGGCAAGATAGTACTGCAGTAAATCCGCTGGTGACTGTGTGTTGAGCAGCACCGGCACGAACCCCGCCCTAACTGCCCCAAAAAACGCAGCGACATAAGCTGGCGTGTCATCCGTGAAAAAAGCAATGCGTTCAGATCTCTGCAATCCGAAAGACTGAAATGCATGGCCCCATTGCGCAGCCTGTGCACATAATTCGCCATACGTCCGCGATCCGGTTGGTCCCGTAACAGCCAGCGCTGACGGATCACGCTCCAGGTTGTCAAACAAGATGGAGCTCGCGTTGCGATACACCATCTTGTCAAAGCCAATCTCCAGCGCTCCAGGCACAGAAGCATCAACAGGATCGGCAATTCCTTCCATGGCAACTTTATTCAAGCGACATCTCCTGCCAAATGCGCCTCATACGCTCCCACAAAACCCGGTGACAATTTGCGCAACCGATCCATATCAAGCCGTCCCGATCGCATAATATAGTCAAATGCAAAATCGAATGGCGCTAGCCCCATCTTGTTGGCAAACTTATCGTACCATTCCGCCGACGTATTCGCTGCTTTCACGATCTTCTCGGCGACCGGAATTCGAGAAACCTCAAAAGCACTGAGCGCATCTGCAAGATTATCATGCTCTCCAATAGATCGTGCCAACGCGATCGCATCTTCCATTGCAAGCCGCGTCCCAGATCCGATTGAGAAATGCGCAGTATGTGCTGCATCACCAATCAACACCTTGTGGCCCGACACCCACCGCGAACACCACAGCCGGGGAAACTGACGCCAAATCGAACGATTGGTCAGCAGTGGCGCACCACCCAGCGCGTCCGCAAACAATCCAGCACAAACCTCGGCTGAACTTGCTTCATCCATATCCGCAAAACCATACCCGGCAAATGTCTCTGCTGCGGCTTCAACAATGAACGTGCTCATCTCGCTCGAGTATCGATAATGATGCGCATTCATCGGCCCATGTGGCGTCTCAATAAACGTCTGCGTCAGCGTGTCGAAAGGCTGCGTTGTACCAAACCATGCAAACCGGTTGTCGAACGCGCCGAGCGTCTCACCAAATGCAGCCGGATCGCTGCCTCGCACAATCGAGTTCAATCCATCGGCTCCAATCACGAGATCTGCATCAAATGCATCGACATGATCAGCTCTGGTATTATAGCAAAGTTCAACACTGACATCGCGCGCTCGTGCCTGCAGGAACTGCAGCAATTCAAGCCGCCCGATCGCAGCAAATCCGATACCATCGAGCGTTACAGTTGCACCGCGATGCACCAGCGTCATGTTCTGCCAGCGCTCCATTTGTGGCGTTATCAGGTCATGCGTCTCTGGATCATCGGTTGCCAGAAACCCCAACGCCTGATCTGAAAACACAACACCAAACCCAAACGTGGCGTCAGGTCCATTCTGCTCGACGACACGCACGCGCGCAGCCGGCATTTGCCGCTTGAGAACTGTCGCAACATAGAGCCCCGCTGGCCCGCCGCCGACCACCTCAACTGAGTTCAATTCCATCACGCGCCTGAGCCCATTCGCTATTTAAAAAATCGCCAAACTATTCCGGCTTGTGCCGAGGCCGTCGTCCGCTACATATTGCGCCTATAGCAACCGCCGGAGCCCATGCATGACTGCCGTCTCATTCGAATACAACATTGACGTCTCATGGGGGGACTGCGACCCGGCAGGCATCATCTACTACCCGAACTATTTCAATTGGTTCGATGCCACTTTCCACGCATTCCTCAAGAGCCGCAATCTCGACCAGCGAATTCTTGAACAGAAACTCGGCACGTTAGGCACTGGCCTGATCGACGTTGGGGCCAGCTTCAAGGCACCGATCACCTATGGTGACCTTCTCAGCATAAGCCTCACCCTAGGCTCGTGGAGCGATAAAACGCTCCGCCTCGCCTACGAAGGACACTGCAACGGCAGCACTGTCATCGTTGGACACGAATTACGCGGTCTTTTCATGCGCGATCATAACACCGGCAAGATAAGCGCTGCATCGATCAAACCTTTGCGGGCGCTGATAGAAGCGTAAAACGTGTCACTCCGCTATTCGGCCACACTGCTACTCAGCGAGAATGACCTCCATCAACTGATCCGGTGTGCTCAGCATCGGATAGTGCCCAGTATCGATCACGTGCCACTTGGCGCCGAGCTTATCTGCACCACGCCGCAAATGAGCCTCACCCGGGTTCGCAGCACCGCTGCAATACAATACTGACGCCTGCCAAGACATCTGCCAGAACCGTTCAAGCTTAACTGGCTCGTGAAACACAGCCGTGGGATGCAACGTGAACCGCTCTGCAGCCCATCGCCTCAGCTCAGGCTCCAACCCAGCCAGCAGCCTGGCCTCAGCATCTTCTTGCGACGGGCCCAACGCCAACTCCGTATTGATCGCGGCTGGCTGCGTAACGATATCACGAATTTTCTCGCCATCCATCAGCATCAACGCATCGGCAAAAACAAGCCGCCTGATGCGATCAGAGGCCAGCTCTGCCAGTCTTGCCATCACCATGCCACCACTCGAAGTGCCAACCAGCACGACGTCTTTCAGATCATGATAATGCAGAAGCTGCGCCATTTCTTCAGCGTGGCTCTCAGTTGTGATGCCAGCCCGCATTTGGTGTGCCCGTTCCGCGCAGCCATCAAGCGTTGGCGCGTAAACCAAGTGTCCTTGTGCGGTTAACCGTTCGATGATCGGCTGCCATATCCAGCCACCTTGATAAGCTCCGTGCACAAGAAGAAACGTCGTCATGAATTTCACGCTCACATTTTAAAGGACAGGGAATTGCGGCTCAATCTGTCATGCCCGAAGCAGGTTTCACAAGCACTCTTGTCGCTGAATGACCATCGCCATCTCATAACAACCCGTGGAATATACCTATCTGCCATAATCTTGCCGAACGCTATAGTGCTGGTCTACGTTGGCGACGAGCGGTAATTGTCGAGCACATCGCTGCAGCATTTGACGACTCTATATGACTTTGATCGCCAACCTTGACAAACGTCTTCAATTCCATCCGAGAAATGGAAAACAAGAACCCGAACATCTCTGGAATAGTGAATGCGGCAAATGCCGCCATGACAGTGAACAACATTCCAGTTCCAAAAACGCCTGCTAACTTCAAGCACTGCCACCTCACAGGTTTTTCTGCAGAGCTAAAAAATCAAGTTAGGCGTTTAAATAAAACTGAAGAGGAAAAAGCAAATGAACCTACTTCGTCTTACAGGCCTCGCAGCCGCGGCAGCAGCCACGCTCGGCGTCGCCCCTGCAATGGCCCAACAAAAATTTGTCTCAATTGGAACCGGCGGCGTAACCGGCGTCTATTATCCAACGGGCGGCGCAATTTGGCTCCTCGACGAATTGAGTGGGTGGATCAGGTGTTTTTGGGTGGTCGGTTTTCTGCTTAATCCTGTTGGCAGAGCATTCCCCGTCGATGTGACGGGCGGCGGTCAAGGACGCGCTCTATAGCGCGCCCGCGAGGG
>CAJQQK010000264.1 GCA_905480435.1 uncultured Hyphomicrobiaceae bacterium
AAGCCCTCGCGGGCGCGCTATAGAGCGCGTCCTTGACCGCCGCCCGTCACATCGACGGGGAATGCTCTGCCAACAGGATTAAGCAGAAAACCGACCACCCAAAAACACCTGATCCACCCACTCAATTCGTCGAGGAGCCGTAAGTCTTCATCGGCGATCCGGTTCACAAACGAGGTATTCGCGCCATTTTCAAGCAGTCGACGCACGAGATACGCCAACAAGTCCTCATGGCTGCCAACAGGTGCATAGATCCGGCACGGTCGATCGAACTCTCCGCTCTCGACAATGTCATCATAAAGCGCTTCGCCCATGCCATGCAGGCGCTGGAATTCAAACTCAGCACCACCGCCAGCGGTCAAGGCAGTTGCAATCGTCTGAGCGTTGTGTGTGGCGAACTGCGGATAAAACGACTGAGGTTCATCTAGCAACAATCGCATGCAGGCAAGATAAGAGACGTCCGTGTGGAGTTTGCGCGTGAAAACTGGGTAGTCATCAAGACCCAGTTGCTGCGCCCATTTGATCTCGCTGTCCCAATAGGCGCCTTTGACGAGGCGAATAGGAATGCGGCACTTGTGATGCGCCGCCAGCAAGCGGAGCCAGCGAAGGACGGGTACCGCGCGACGGCCATACGCCTGCACGGCAAGACCAAATCCTGACCATCCCGCCATGGCTGGATCTTCCAGCACTCGAGCAAATATGCCAAGCGACAAATCAAGTACAGATTGCTCTTCCGCATCGACCGTGAGGCTGACACCTTGACTGCGTGCAAGTTTGGTAAGCTCAATCAGTTGAGGGACGAGTTCATCGTGCAACTGAGCTTCCTTGGAGGGCTCAAAGCGTGGATGAAGGGCTGACAGCTTTACGGACAATCCGGCCCGCTGCATCAGCGCATCTGGATGATCGGATTTGATCGGCCCTGCAACACGACCGATTGTCAATAAAGCTTCGCGATATCGCTCGAAATAGCGATTAGCATCCGCTTCTGTTTGGGCTGCCTCACCGAGCATATCGTAAGAAAACCGATAACCGCGTGCCTCAAGCGGTGCCGCGCGTTTGAGTGCGGAATGGATATCGTTGCCGAGAACAAATTGGTCCCCCATGACTCGCATCGCTCTCCGCAATGCTTGTCGGATCACGGGCTCTCCCGAACTGCGGACCAAACGCTTGAACATGCCGCTGATTGATGTTCGGTCTTCCTCTTCTCGGACACGCACAATGCGACCGGTGAGCATTAGCCCCCAGGTTGAGGCGTTCACAAACACCGACCCAGATCGACCGATGTGCGTGTCCCACTGACCGCTGCCAATCTTTTCCGCAATCAAGGCATCTGCTGTTTCAGCGTCGGGGATGCGCAGCAACGCTTCCGCCAAACACATCAGGATGACACCTTCTTCGCTTGTCAGGCCATATTCATTGAGGAATGCATCCAGGCCGCCATGCGTTTCCTTATCGGCACGCACGTTGGTGACGAACCGTCGCGCCAACTCAGCAATGCGGCGACGCTCTTCGCTGGTGTAGATCGCACGTTCTGAGAGTCCGCCAACGAGACGCGGTTCGTCCATCAAGTGGTAAGCTGCAATCTCATCGCGAGGCGGCAGGCCAACGGCTGTTTGATCTTCAGATCCGGATATTCGGGTGAGCACGTTGCGCATGGAATTTGTCTCGAGTTGCAGCTCAACTTGGTGGACAACAACGCAGATTGCGTACTGGTCGAGTGGATTAAGGAATCGCCCCTAATCTAAACTAAATTGCCGCAACATAATATGGCATCAACACCAAGCCGCCATTGCACATATACGATCGACGGACGGCACTTAGTCGACATTTTGCAAGTCCCTTGATAAATCAAGATGCTCGCTGCACAAAAGGCGATGAACTAGGCAAATCAACAACCACAACGCGAACTTCGAGGACACAATGAGCGCAGCAGGAGTCCAGATCGTTCGCACAACGAAAGAACTGCGGAGTATTGTTGCAGCTTGGCGCCGTGACGGCCATGGCGTGGCCCTCGTGCCGACCATGGGCGCACTCCACGCCGGTCATCTGTCTTTGGCGCAAGAGGCATTGAAGCGCAGCAGCCGCGTCATCATGTCGATATTTGTCAATCCGACCCAATTTTCTGCAGACGAAGACCTCGACAGCTATCCTCGCACGTTCGAAGACGACGTGGATAAGTTCGCTTCTGCTGGCGGACATCTGATCTGGGCGCCAACACCAAGTGAGATGTATCCCGAAGGATTTGCTACGCGCATTGTACCGGAAGGCGCGGCAAACGGCCTTGAGACCGACGTCAGGCCGCACTTCTTTGGTGGCGTTGCAACAGTGTGTTGCAAACTCTTCACTCAAACTCTCCCTGACTTTGCGATATTCGGCGAGAAAGACTACCAGCAACTGAGTGTTATGCGCCAAATGGTCCGCGATCTGGACCTGCCACTCGAAATCGTTGGCTGTCCAACCGTACGCGAAGCAGATGGGCTGGCCATGAGTTCGCGCAATGCGTATCTCTCCAATGACGAACGCAAGGCTGCCGTCGCGATCTATACTGCCATAACCGACGTTGCACAGCAGATCGAATTGGGTGCCGACATTGACGGAGCGTCCCAGTCGGCAAGACAGGCGTTGCAGGCGGCCGGCTTCGGACAGATTGATTACGTTGCGGTTCGCGATGCAGAGTCCCTAGAAGCCGTGACCAGTGTGACGGACCGACCGCTGCGGGTGCTGGCCGCCGCCTGGCTTGGCAAGACACGGCTTATCGATAACGTAGCTGCCGGACCAGGAAGCAGCCGATAGCACTTCTATTCCGCTGGTTGGCGGCCTCCGTTGATGATGGTTTCTGCAGCGTTCATTTCGAGCTGAAGTTCCTGTTCAGCGGCATTACGCGGTCGCACGAAGCGGGCGAGCAACACGTATACAGCAGGCGTCAGAAACAGCGTGAAGACGGCTGCCATGCCGAGGCCACCGAAAACGACCCAGCCTATCGATGCGCGGGCTTCGGCCCCAGGGCCGCTGCCAAAAATCAATGGCAATCCGGCCAGCACAGTCGAGACCATGGTCATGACGATCGGTCGGAGCCGGATGATCGCAGCGTCTCGTGTGGCGACCTCAAGCTGCCTGCCTTCCTCCCGGAGTTGATCCGCGAATTCCACCATCAAGATCGAGTTCTTGGCCATGATGCCGATCAACATCAAGACACCTATCTGGGAATAAATGTTGATTGTCGTGCCCGTCATGGCCAACGCAAAGATCGCGGCACAGACACCGAAAGGAATGATCAACAGCACGACACTCGCGCTCATCAAACTTTCAAACTGAGCAACAAGCACCAAAAAGACAATGAGCGTCGCGATAATGAAGGTGAGCTGCAAATCATTTGAGGTCTCGTTCAACGTGGCTGCCTGCCGGAGGAACAACAAGTTGACCTCAGGCGGCAACGCCGACTTTGCCACCCGCTCGATCGCACGGACACCGTCACGAAGCGAAAAGCCTTCAGCCTGGTCGGCGAATATCTCGACCGCACGGCTCTGCCCGTGCCGATCAAGCTCAGCTGGAACACCGCGCTCGGAAAACGATATGAGATGCGCGAGCGAGACCATCCTGTCGCCGTCACCACGTACGTAGAGGTTGCGAAGATCAGAAGGCGAGGTAACGGCACCGGCAGTCGCCTGCAACATGATCGGAATGTTGCGATCGCCCGACGTCACTTCAGCGACCTCACTGCGATCGACCAAGGCGCGTAACGTAGCTGACAGATCATCGACCGCGACGCCAAGTTCAGCGGCTTTTCGACGATCAATTACGACTGACAACTGGGGCTGGGTTTCGCGGAATTCGACACGAAAGTTGCGTAGCTCTGGTGCTTGCTTTTCCAGGGCGTCTACAAGCTTTCGTGCCTCCGCTGCCAGCACCACGTAATCGCCACCGATGAGCGCGAACCGGATGCCGCGACCGGCGCCACGCAGGCCAAGACTATTCCCGCCATAAGAACGCGCTCGGGCGCCAGGTATTTTACCCAACTCGCGGCGCAGCGTTGCCTCTAGTTGCTGCTGCGTTTGCTTCCGTTCAGACCAATCAACGAGAGGCGCCAGGATATAACCGCGGTTGATGTCATAGCGCCCTGAAATCGTAAAGAGGTCTTTGACCACCCCTTTATCGATCAAGGGCTGCATCACCTTTTCGACGCGCTCGACCTGACGATCCGTATACTGCAGGCCCACACCATCCGGGCCGACCAGCCAAACGGTCAGCCGGCCGCGATCCTCAGATGGCAGGAGTTCCTCGCCGAGTTTCGGATAGGTGATGGCGGCTCCGACAATAGCAAGGCAGCAAATCGCGACAAACACTAAGGGGGCTTGCAGCACGCGATCCAGAACGGCGACATAGGCCGCCCGCAAACTGTTGCCGATGCGATCGAGAAACCTGAATTTGAGCAAGCCGCCTTCTGAGCTCGGAATGCGCGCGATCAACATTGGCACAAGTGTGAGTGCGACAAGCGAGGAAATGCATACCGTTACGGCCAGCACAAAGCCAAATTCGCGGAACAGGCGACCTGCATCAGATGGTAGAAACGAAATCGGAAGGAACACGCAAATCAGGGTAACGGTGGTTGCGATGACAGCGAAGAAAACCTGGCGGGTTCCGATAACGGCTGCGGCCCTGGGCTCGATGCCCTCGGAGCGCAGGCGCTGCGTATTTTCCAGCACAACGATTGAATCGTCGACAACCAGACCTGCAGCGAGCACCAACGCCAACAGAGTGACAAGATTAATCGAAAAGCCGAGCAGCCAGATAGCGGCAACCGTGCCGATCAGAGCAACCGGAATGGCGACCGCTGGAATGAGCGCAGTGCGAAGCTGACCGATAAAAACACTAATGACGGCAACAACAATGAGTACAGCTAAGAGTAACGAGAACAACACTTCACGGATGGCACCCTCGACAAACAACGAGTCATCGCTCGTGACCTTGATGCTGACACCCTGGAGGCCATCGTTAAGCTGAGCTGTCACCTTTTTGACAGCCGCCGCGATCTCGACCGTGTTCGACTTGGCCTGCCGGATGATACCGAGATTGATAACCTCGCGACCGTTCAGGCGTACGATGCTGATCTTTTCCTTTGGTGCGAAGAATACATCCGCAACGTCGCCAATGCGGGTATCGCCTGAAATGATAAGCTTCTTGATGGCGTCCGGGGTGTTCGCCGATGCGTTAGCGCGGACCAATACAGCCTGCTCATCTGATTTGAAGCTACCTGCGGGCACGTCGCGATGAGCATTCTTTAAGACGCGCACGAGATCAGCAACGGCAAGGCGATAACTGGCGAGGCGGAGCGGGTCAACCAGCACGCGCATCACACGTTCGCGATCGCCGAATTTGGTTACGTCGGCGACGCCATTGACCGCTATGAGCTTCGTAATGATTTTGTCTTCGACGATGCGGCTGAGGTCTTCGATCGAATGGATCGTACTGGAAACGGCGAGGCGAAGGATCGGCGTCGCGTCGGCGTCAGCTTTGATGACGGTTAACTGTTCGACACCGTCAGGCAGTTGACGGGCGGCACGGCTAACCGCTTCGCGCACATCGTTGGCCGCATCCGTCAGGTTGATGTTAGGTGCAAAGACCAGATGGATACGAAAATTATCCTCCTCGCTTGAGGAGCGCACGGTCTTGATGCCATTGACGCGCGCGACCGCGCCTTCAACGACACTGGTGATTTCCGCGTCAACGGACTCTGGGGTGCCACCTGGATAATTTGCTCGGACCGACACGACAGGACGATCGATATCGGGAAGCTCTCGCACCTCCACGCCCAGGATCGCGCTGATGCCGGCGACAATAATCAAAAGGTTCAGGACGGCTGCAAGGTACGGCCGACGAACGCTTATCCCAGGCAGATCGTTTGCGTGAAAGGCCATTATTTCCTCGTGTCGAGGCGCAGCGCTGCGCCCTAATTGACAGTCGCAGCGCTGCCCGGAGATTTGTCTTTCCCCGGCTCGCTCTTCGTATCAGCAACGGCAACCTTGCGGCCAGGTCGCAAGCGTTGGACGCCCTCAATGACTATGACGTCGCCAGGTTTCAGGCCTCCTTTAACGAGGACAGTGTTACTTTGGCGCCGAACGATCTTCACTGGCACGCGCTTGGCGGTGCCCTCTTTGATCAGCCAGACGTAGTTACCGCGCTGACTGAACTGCAACGCTAGATCCGGGATTTGGGGGTGAGCCTCGCCCGGCAACTTCAAGTCAATAGCAAAAGACATACCGGGACGGAGCATGTCATCGTGGTTCAGGACCTCGGCTCGAACGACCACAGTGCGGCGTGTGGGATGAACGCGGCTATCGATGCCACCCAGGATGCCGCGAAAACTGCGATTGGTGAAGCCAGGGGTTCGGACTTCAACGATGGTACCAGAACGCAAACGCGGTAGATATTTTTCCGGCACATCAAATTCAACGGTTAACTTTGAGCGATCGTCGAGTGTGACCAGTTGCGTCGCAGGCGTGACCCGATCGCCAACATCAACGCTGGCAATACCGACGACGCCTGCAAATGGAGCTTTGATTGTATGGTCATTGAGCGCGACGTTCGCGGTTTTCAGCTCAACTTCTGCCTGGTCAACGAGCGATTTGGCATCAAGCACCCTCGCTCTGGATTGCACCTTCTTGCGGCGCAACCTGTCTGCACGCCCATGCAAGCGCTCAACGCCCTTTAGCTTGGAGCTTGCCATTGCCACCGCCAATCTAGCTTGACGGACGTCGAGTTCGATAATTTTTGCGCCAGCTGGAATGCGATCTCCAGCCCGGGTGTGCACTTTGACTATCTCGCCGGATACGGCGGGATAGAGCGTGACGTGGCGGAGCGCGCGGGCCGTGCCAATACCGGAAAACGCAAGATCATTACGCCCTTGGCCAACGGCTTGGACCACGACAGGAACCGAACCGCCTGACTTTCGGCCGCGTCGTTTGCGCTTGCCTTTGGTTTCGTCGCCCGATGCAAACAGGCCTGAAACGGCGGCGAAAACCGGCTCCCTCGCGACCCAAGCAGCAGCGCCGAGCGCCAGGATAAGCCCCGCAATCATGCCTTGATAAACAAACGACAATGGTTGCCGCATGGTTGAGAGCTCCGGTTGATCCGAATAGATGGTCTATAATAGAGCCAATTCATACTGGCGGATAGGAATTCGCTTTATTGCAGCAAATAGGTAAACGGACGGCATTCAGTGTTTCCGTCGCCTTATGTGGTCCAGACGTGCCCATTTTGTCGTTCACAGCCAGGATATCCGACGATTGCTGCGCCTCATAAGCATTGGCGAGACCACACCAAAGCATTAGAAGTGTCGAACCATCGAAATCCCAGACATCCGGAGCCCATACGCTGTGAGAAGCCAACTGCTTGATCGTTATCCGTCCGTCGCTGATCTCAGGAACAGGGCCCGGCGACAGATCCCCTTCTTTGCCTGGGAATATCTGGACAGCGGCACCGGCCGCGATGACGGCGCTGAGCGCAATACCGATAGCATGCGGAAAGTAACGCTGACGCCGCGGTTTATGCGTGGCGAGATGACCGCGGAAACCGAGACAGAGCTGTTTGGGCAGAAATACGCCGCCCCGTTCGGTGTGGCACCTGTCGGGCTGACCGGGCTGATGTGGCCGGAAGCTGAAAACATCCTGGCCAAAGCAGCTGCCAAATTTCGGATTCCGTACAGCCTTTCAACGGTTGCGACGCAGTCGCCGGAAACGATTGGCCCACTGGCGGACGGAATGGGCTGGTTTCAGTTGTATCCACCGCGTGACCCAGGCGTCAGACGTGATCTGTTAGATCGGGTGAAAGCTGCTGGTTTCACTACGTTGTTGGTGACCGCGGATGTGCCGACAGGTAGCACGCGAGAACGACAACGACGGGCGGGTGTAACGGTACCACCGAAAATGACACCGCTAATGATATATCGCTGCATGGTGCGGCCTGAATGGAGCCTGGCGACGCTGATGGCTGGCAGCCCGCGCTTCAAAGGCGTGGCGAAATACGCTTCTGGTGCTGATCTGCAGAACATGACCGCGTTTATCGGCACTGGCCTCGGCGGCACGCTTGATTGGAAATACCTGGAAGAATTACGCAACGAGTGGGATGGTCCAATCGTCATCAAAGGGATCATGAGTGCGGCTGACGCCAAGGACGCATTATCATTTGGCGCGGAAGGCATTGGCGTTTCGAACCATGGTGCGCGGCAGTGCGATGGTACACCAGCTGCCATTGATGTGCTGCCGGGTATTGCGGAGATGATTGATGGCCGAGCCTCGATTATCTTCGATAGCGGAATTCGCACCGGCCTCGATATCTGTCGGGCCCTCGCACTTGGTGCGGACTTCGTGCTGTGCGGACGAGCGTTCATGTATGGCGTCGCGGCGCTCGGCCAACGTGGCGGTGAGCATGTCGCCGATATGCTGATGACCGATTTCGCCAACAACATGGTGCAGCTCGGTTGCCGCAATGTTGCAGAGTTGCGTGAGACTTACGGCGATAAAGGATTACCCGTATTGAAGTAGTTTATTGGCTCTTTTTCGCTCACGGTGCTGTTCGCCCTGCTGAAGTAGCAGCGCTGCACCTCCGCGGGGGCGGCGCTCGCGCCGGCTCGCTGAGGCAGCTCGCAAGAGATGATTTCATCTACTTCTGCAACTTTGCAATCGAGAGCTGAACGGCGCTGGTTCGGCGGAAGCCCGCCGTAGACAGCTCACAGGAGGCGTTCTGTTTACTTCTCCAGCTTTTTGATCAGAGCCTGGGCTGCGGCAGGGTTGCGGAGCTTGGCGCCAGCAATGAAGTAGATGAAAACGTCGCCGTGCTTCTTCCAGCTGCCCGCCTGCTTGGCCATCGCGGTGAGCTCCTTCGGCGCGACACCGATTTCGAGATCTTCCTGGCTCGACATCATGCGGGCATAAGTAAAGTCAGCGGTTGCTTCGTTGATCTCCGGAAATTTCTCTTCGCGAGCATAGACGATCGCCGCGTTGTGGCTGCGTGCGAGGTCGTAAAACTGCTCGGTCGCGAAACTGTCGTGGCGCACTTCGATGGCATGCCGCAGACGGATGCCGTCTTTTTCCGGAGGTAGCAACGCCAGGAAAGCGCCGAAATCTTCCGCGTCAAACTTCTTGGTTGCCATGAACTGCCAGTTGATGGGACCGAGTTTGGCGCCAAGTTCCGTCAACCCCTGACCAAGGAAGCGGTCAATTGACTCGCCGCCGTCTGCGAGCACCTTGCGGTTCGTCGAATAGCGTGATGCCTTGACCGAGAAGACGAAGTCATCAGGTGTCTCGTCACGCCACTTGCGCCAACTGTCTGGCTTGAAGGTCGAATAATAGGTGCCGTTAATCTCAATCGAAGTCAGCGCCTGTGAGGCGTATTCAAGCTCACGTTTCTGCGTGAGTTTGTCCGGATAGAACACTCCGCGCCAGGGTTTGTACGTCCAGCCGCCGATGCCAACCCTGGTGGTACTCATGGAAGGGGATCCTTTTTCGCTCACGGACCTGTCGGCCTGCTAGAGTTGGTTGCAGCGAGCTGGTAAATTTGTGTAGCGCATGATGGCTGGACGCTGGCGACGGAGCAAGAGGAACGAGCGCGGCATCCACCGTTTGAGCGCTTCACCCGGCATGACACACCTCGGCGCTTCGCGCGGCATGACACGTTTTCGCGCTTCGCGCGAGGGGCCGCCGAAGGTGTTGATTGGATGAGATCAGGGGTACGGGGCGATCAGCGTCCGCGTCCTAATTTAGTTTATTTTAAGCGGTCGATGACCGCCCCGTGCAGGATTTTCGCAGAACCGCCCAGCATTAAAGTGCGGCTGCCTGGGATTTTCACCCAGGTGCGAGCGGGGAGCGTTGCTGTTAACGCCAGCATGCGTGTGCCAACGCGCAACCTGCATTCCGCCCCCTCTGATGGTCGCCACCGGTCAGCGGCCCCTGAATGGACGGGATGACAGAAGTGTAGTGGCGCCAAGGGGAAGCGAGGATAACTTTTTCGAGTGTCTCGATCGATCGCCTCTTTTTTGCCGGAAATTTGTCGGTATCTAGAAAAATGCGGGGAGCGGGATTTCGGCCGGGGGGCCTGGATCATGACCGATAACCTTCAACACTTTGAAGGCCAGTACGCTGCGCGCCAAAGCCACTATTTTGATGTTCAAACTCGGCGCTTTGTTTTTGTGCCGGACGAACACGACGACGAGACACCTCGGCGCTGGCGGCGTGGCCTGCTCCGTCGCGGGATATTCCTACTGACTGTATTTTGTCTCGGATGGACGATTTACAGCGACCCTTCAAGGGTTGGCCGATGGTGGTCAACCGTGCGCGGAATGGCTCAGCCCATTATCGAGCGCGCGCTCGATCAAGCGGACGCAGCGGCTCGCGCGCCTGGCTCAATCGTGCCGACATCAAACGACGACGCCACCATCGCGACCACAACGCCTGCCTTCAGATTTACGACGCCATATTCGGATTAGGCGGAACGGGAGCCTGACAAGCTGCCCGAAACCGTTAAGACGGAAACTCTGTCGTCGAAGTCAAAGGGACCTAAAATCATTGCGACATTGCCGCCAATTCGTGTCGTTGAGCCGCCGCCCCTCGCCCGACGAACATCAGCGCCGAAACTAGATCGATACGAGGCGCGCGCGCGGTCTGTTGGCCTGCATTCCCAACTGTCACGCGGGTTACTGGCGAACCTCAGCAAAACCGATTTCCGCAACGCCGATTATGCTATTCGCACCGCACTCGCGAAGACCGCCGACAATGCGACGTTCAAATGGCCGCACAGACGTAAAGCCGGATTGGCGATGTTTGAAGTGCGGTTCGTTACAGGTGCCGCAAAAGGGTGCCGGCGTTATGTGGTGACGATCGAAACGGACCGGTGGTTAACAACCGCTCTGCCGATTGAAAAATGCGGTGTGAAGCGCCGGCACGCGGGTCAGGAGGCCAAGCGTTAGCTCATCTCTTATAGCTCTGTTTGCGCTCGCGGTCCTGTTCGCCCGCATGCGCGGGCTGGCCCTCCGCGAGGGCGGCGCTGAGCGCCGGGTCGCAGGCGCTCCCGGTGTAAGTTGCCTGGCTGCGCTCTGGAAAATGTGAGGGACGGCTGGCGTTCGAGAAGGCGGATTGCCGCGAGATTGGTCGGTGATGATGGGGAAGGCTCAGGCACTTAAAGGTACGTCATTGTCGAGATTAAAAGCCGCCATCCGTGCCAAAATCATCGTCACCATGGGACCAGGAGTCGCCGCTATCACTGCCCCAGCCACCGCTACCGGAGCCGCCGAATAGGTCGTCGAATGGAGGAAAATTCTCTGATCGTCGGTAAGGATCAGCAGGGCGTTGGCGCCAAGACTGGCTGCGGCGAGTGCGCGCCCAGTAGTCAGCACCGGTGATGACGCCGCGGAGCAGTTCTTGAAGCAGAATTGTACCAACATCGCCGCCGCGAAAGATGGACGCCGGATCGTCGTAGTGAGCGCGGCGGAAATTGGCTGCGATGCGAACGAGTTCATCGCGCTTGTCGAATAATTTTTCGAGATCCTGGGTTTTGTTCTCTATGTCGCCAACGGCTTTTGCGATGTCCGTGTCAAGCCTGGCGATGCGCAATGCGATCTCGTCATCAGTAGGGCTTTGCGTTTCGCGGGCGAGTTGCATCAAACGGGTGGTGCGCTCCTGACCGAGGAACTCAGCCGACATCTCGACGGCTTTGGCGAACGCTGCGTCCTGGCCTTCGGCGTACTTGTTTAGCTGTTCGCTGAGGTCCGAGAGCTCGGCTGCGGCTTGCTCAACGGCTTGTTGGTTCTGAGTTTCAGCGGTGCGTGCCTCGCGAAGTTGGCCGGGCATATCCGCACCTGCAATCTCTCGTATTTTTTTAGTTTCACGGGATTCGATTGCTGTGCGTTTGGTACGCAGGTCTATGCTGAGCGCGTCGACGTGGGCTTTGAGACGGACCGGAATTTCGTTGAGGACAGCGTAATCGGCCCGCGCGTCGTGGTAGCCGATGTGATGTGCGATGATGCCGTCGAGCCAGCGCACAAAGCCAGATGATTTGTAGGCACTGGTACTGTGACCGCGCCGCCAAAGGTACATAAAGAGCGGGTCGGTTTCGTAGGCCCGGCCCTTGTTAAGTCGATCAGTTGCAGAGCGAGCCGCTTTCTCGGTAGCCTTGGTGTGCGTCGCGGCAGCTTTTTCAGCAGCCTCCAGTTCTTGGCGATAATCCGGATTGTTGGTGAGCGCTTCGCGTGCCTCAAGGGCAAGCCGATCTAGTGCGACTTCGAGCTGCTCGATACGATCGGCGAGCGCCTGGCGGGCGCGGATCAAGGTTGCGCGGGTATCGTCTGACTTGGCGAGGCGCTGTTTGAGGTCGGCCATAGTTTTCTGGCGGGCAATCAAAAGACTTGCAACGCGTGTCGACAGACGGTCGGCTTCGTCGATGACGCCATCTGAAATGGCATGGCGGGCACGCACTTCGGCGAGTTCACGGTAGGCTGTCAGCCGCTGCTCGATGCAATTTGAGCGCGTGGTATTGATGACCTCTAGTTCAACCTGCAGGGCGCGTTCTTTGGCGCGCAGATCCTCAATGGTCTGCTCGATGTTGGCGAGCGTGTCGCGGCCGGACGTGGCGTTCCCGAACATGTTGGCCGCGCTTTGAATGCGCGGATCGATGATCTGCTGGGACATATGCGGGTACTGCTGCTCTACCATCGCGTAATGGCTCCGCCGTTGACCTGGACTTGCCACTCAGGTTCGAGATAGCCGCGCTTTTTGACGCCAACGCGCGCTACGTTGAGGATGCCATCGTCGGCCTTGTCGGCGCGGACCCGTTCGAGCACATCGCGAGGCACGCGGACGGCCCATTTGGTGACGGTCTCGCGTTTTGAGGTTTCTTCGTTGAGGATCGTTTGTTTGAGGGTATTTCCGCGGGCATCAACCGCCTCGACCACAAGGTAATAATTGCGGGTTGCACGATTGACTTTCGGGATGCGCCAAAGCCCGGAGAGTTCGCCTTTGCGCGACACGATGCGGATGGTGTAGGCAGCGCTCAGTCGCGTGAGTTGGTCTTCAAGGTCAGCCCGCGTGGCACGGGCCTCCGTGAGATTGCCAGCACGAGCCGCGGCCAAACCACGACGCACAGTTGAGGCGACGCCACTTGTGAGATTGCTCTGACCGGATAGCGCGGTCTCGGCCTCGATCTGCTTCTGCAAAATTGTGAGACGCGTCGGAATTGTTTGCTGCAGTTCGGTGCGTTGCGCGGACAAAGCCGATTGGCGCGGCCATTCGTAGAGCGCGAACCATCCGATCCAGAGCGCTGCAACCGCGCCCAGCGCGCCGATCGCGTACTGGCCCCACGAACTGCGCGTGACATAGAGTTTCAAGAGGCGGGTCTTGAGGGTGTCGGCTGGTGGATTATAAACGAAGCGATCTTCTTCGAGGGCGCGAACACCTTCTTCGAGGATCTTGTCGGGAACGTCGATGCCTTGCGCGCTGTAGATCTCCCGCAGGCGCTCAATTAGCTTGGCTTTGCGCTCATCTCCGTTGAGTTCGCGTTCGACGATGAGCTGGTCATGACGCAGCGTGTCAACCACGTCCATCGCGATCATCACGTGGTCGAGGGGCGTGCGCGATGCGGCCACAGTGCTACCGTTGCCGTTAGCAGTGTCAGCCGGTTGCGGATCTGCGTTGGCGGATGCGTTCACGGTACTCTCGCATTGTTTGCGCTCACGGCTATTCCTCGCTTCGCTCGGGCCTCCGCGAGGGCGGCGCTTGCGCCGGCTCGCGGGAACCGCTCGCAAGAGACGGGCACCGCGAGCCAGGAGATGGATGCCGCTTGTCCTGAGGCGGACACCTGAAAGGCCGTGATCAAGTGATCAATGGCTTAAATGATCAGCGCGTTGCCGTCTGCGGCGAGACGGGCAAGGCGGCGTTTGCCATCTTCGACGGCTTCCTGGATTTCCTGGCTGTTGCGGGTAGCAAGCGTGCGCATCTCGTCGATGATTTCGCGGGAACGGATCTGGAAGTTGACCACCGAGTCGACAAGTTTCTTGACGGATTCAGCTTTGACGGTTGGACCATAGCCAGCCTTCAAGGCTTCTTCCTGGACGGCATCGCCAATCTCGGAAAGCGTTTCGAGGCTGTCAGAGACGCCCTTCTTCATGGCTTCGAGTGTTTTGGTCGATTCATGGAGGCCGAAGATGCCGGTGAAGGATGCTTTGAGTGCCGTAAGAACAGCTTCGTTGGTGGAAAAGAACGTGACAGACTGCGCATAGACGCGCTCTTTCGCGCTGGTCGTCTGCATCAGGCGGGTCATAATCACTTCGGAGGTATTGTAGCCAATGGTCAAGTTGTCGGCGAGATCTTTGGCGATCTGGTAGCGCTTCTCTTCGTCCTGAAGGACACGCAGAGCATCATCGCGGGCCATCTCAAGTTCAGCTGCTTTTGATGCTTCCGTGCCCTTGAATTTTTCGACTTTTTGGGACTCTTTCTGAAGTTCCTTCTTGGCGGCCGCGAGTTTCTTTTCGGCCTTTTCCAGAACCTTGATCGACATGACTTGGGCTTGTTTGTAGGCGCCACGGAAATCCCGATAGGCATCCAAGATACGGCCTTCGCGCAGGATCTGATCTTTGCTGTCTTTGGCGACTTCCAGATAGGCGTAGCGGATTTCGTCGAACCGATCAGAGATATCGCCACGGCGGACTTTCATCCAGACGTTGGAAATGCGCTCCATGGTGTTGATCTTGCCATCATCGAGCTGGTCGACGAGGCGTTTCGCGTCATCGCGGATCGAATTGAAGGCCGCAACGATTTCATTGTAGCGCGAGCCAATTGTCATGGCGGCGACTTCATTGCGGACGATCTCATTAAAAACAGATGCTTCCGACAAGGTTTTTGCGATGATCCTGATGCTTTCCTTGTCAATCTCGTAGATTTGTTCGAGGAGGCCAGCGATCGGTGCATCCGATTTGGCTTCCGATTCGAGGCCGAGATCGCGAATCGTGCGTTTCGCCTTGTCGAGCTGCTGGAGAGCGGTGGCTTTTGCCATGGAACTTCCTTCGATGGAGCTTTCGAAACAAACGTCTGCAATTCTAAGTCGATGCTCTAGGAGCTGTGGACTCTTAGGGATTCCCTTAGTTTGCGAATACTGATTCAAGGTAGCTTTCAGCAGGAGGCGACCATGAGTGTTTTGGATCGAGCGATTTTAAGCGACCGGCA
>CAJQQK010000265.1 GCA_905480435.1 uncultured Hyphomicrobiaceae bacterium
GTGATAAAAGTTCCAGGAATTCTGATGCCATGAGTGCGCTCCTTTCGAATCAAACGCACTCCTATAGATTCAGATAAATCCCCGACCGTGAATCCCTTATCGCAGAGTTATGCAGCAGTCAGCGTTGAACAGCCCTGCCCCGGTGACGAGCACCGGGGTGACAACTTGGTATGGGGCAGCGCTTGGGTTCATATCGTGTTTGGGCGTTTTATCGAAGGCGAAATTTTACGCGTGATCCATTGGAGTGCGGACCCTAGTGAATCTCCGGTTCTGGGGTTGGGGGGCCGGATTCTAGGAAGTCGAAATCGCAGCCGTCTTCGGCTTGGGCGATGTGCTCCTGGAACATGCGGCCGTAGCCGCGTGCGTAGTGCGGTTTGGGGGCGACCCAGGCAGCCTTGCGGCTGGACATTTCCTGGTCGGAAATACACAGCGTGATTGAGCGCTTTTCGACGCTGATCTCGATTTCGTCGCCGGTTTGGACCAATGCAAGTGGTCCGCCGATGAAGCTTTCTGGTGAGACATGAAGGATGCAGGCGCCGTAGCTGGTGCCGCTCATGCGGCCATCGGAGACGCGCAACATATCGCGGACGCCTTGTTCGACGAGCTTGGTCGGGATCGGCAGCATGCCCCATTCCGGCATGCCGGGGCCGCCTTTGGGGCCGGCGCTTTGCAGGACCATGACGTGATCGGCTGTGACGTCGAGATCTTCGCGGTCAATTTCTTCCATCATGTGATTGTAGTCGCGGAAGACAATGGCCTTGCCGCGATGTTCGCGCAGGCGTGGCTCGACGGCTGATGGTTTGATGACGCAGCCGCCCGGTGCGAGGTTGCCTTTGAGGACAGCGGTTGCGCCGCCTTCGTAGATGGCTGTGTCGATGCCGCGGATGACGTCGTCGTTGTAGACTTTGGCATCAGCGATGTTCTCGCCGAGGGTTTTGCCGTTGACGGTGAGCTGATCGCGATCGAGCAGATCTCCCATGGCGGACATCAGAGCTGGCATGCCACCGGCGTAGAAGAAGTCTTCCATTAGGTATTCACCGGAGGGGCGGACGTTGGCGAGGACAGGGACATCACGGCCGATTTGGTCGAATTTTTCGAGCGATAGCGCAATGCCGGCGCGTCTTGCCATGGCGATGACGTGGATGATGGCGTTGGTTGAGCCACCCATCGCCATGTGGACTGCGATGGAGTTTTCGATGGCCTTGGGTGTCATGATCTGTTCGGGCGTCATGTCTTCCCAGACCATATCGACGATGCGGCGACCGGACTGCTTGCACATGCGGATGTGGCCGGCGTCAGCTGCCAGCATGGATGAAGCGCCGGGCAGCGTCATGCCCATGGCTTCGGCAATGCCCATCATGGTGGCGGCGGTGCCCATCGTCATGCAAGTGCCGAACGACCGGGCGATACCGTTTTCGATTTCTTCCCACTGAGCTTCGGAAATCTTGCCGGCGCGCTTTTCGTCCCAGAATTTCCAGGCATCGGAACCGGAGCCGAGCGGCTTGCCGGCCCAGTTGCCGCGTAGCATCGGTCCGGCGGGACAGAAGATGGTTGGGATGCCCATCGACACCGCACCCATTAACAGGCCGGGGGTTGTCTTATCGCAGCCGCCCATGAGTACGGTGCCGTCGATTGGATGCGAGCGCAGCAGTTCCTCTGTCTCCATGGCGAGGAAATTGCGGTAGAGCATCGTCGAGGGTTTGACGATCGGTTCGCTGAGTGAAATGGCCGGCAATTCGATTGGCATGCCGCCGGATTGGAGGATGCCAGCCTTGACGTCATCGGCGCGCGAGCGGAGATGGGCGTGGCACTGGTTGATGTCGCTCCAGGTGTTAATGATGCCAATGATCGGGCGGCCTTCCCAATCTTCCTGGTCGTAGCCCATCTGGCGCATACGGGAGCGATGCCCGAATGCCCTGAGGTCCTGCACGCCAAACCAACGATGCGACCGCAGATCTTCCGGTTTTTTCCGTTGTGCCACGCGACTTCCTCCTGGATGTGTATTTTTGTTTAGCGACCGAGCGCAGTCGGCAGGCTCGGCCGTCACGACCTGCAATGCTCGTCGTCAAGCATACGCCGTGGGGAATTTAAAGAACAATACGACCGAAACAGCATTTTTTGGGTTTTATGGCTTGAGTCATTTTGTCTGCCAGCACGGGCTATCCTAATTCTGGCCACAGCATGCGTGGTAGTTGCGGGCTACTTCATGTAGAAAGGTCAGGCTGTTAGCCCGGACCACAACTGATTGTTGCTGATGTTGGACGTTGTTTTAATCAAGCTGATCGCTGCGGGCATTGAGAGAATATGTCGTCCGCTGGCAGATGATGCGCATACGGTTCCCGTTGAGCTGGATGGCGAAGAGCTGATACGTCAGCTTTCGGCGGCGGAGCCTGAAGTAACTGCAAAACTGATCGCGGATGTCGTTGAGCTTGTTTGGCAAAGCTGCCAGGCAGTGGGTTTGCCTGCTGGAATTGCTGAACCGCACCTGGCGGCTCTGCCTGCAATTATCGATCGATCGTATGTGCGAGCGGCGGATCGCGCTCTATTTCTTGGCGCAGATGTTGATGCGCCTAAAAATGTCATTGCTGAGCTGAGCCAGCGACTGATCGCTTCAAGTGCGCCTGATCCTGGAGCGGTTGGCCCGAGCAAAACTGGTCTCGACGATAGGGGCCTCGACGATACGGTTCTTGTTTATCTGCTTGAGAGCTTCTTGCAGTCTCTGAATGGCGCGCGGTTGCTCGTCCAGAAGATCCAACCTGTTTTAATCCGCATTCTTTCTGGCCGGACACAGGCCGAACGTGCAGCCACACGGGAGCAAGAGGCCGTTACACTTGCGAAGATTGGGCGTGCTGATGCTCTTGGCATTCCAGTGCCACTGCTTGATGTGATTACGGTCAGTCTTATTAATTTAACGCGAACAGCGGATTTGAAGC
This sequence comes from uncultured Hyphomicrobiaceae bacterium, assembly GCA_905480435.1. GTDB lineage: Bacteria > Pseudomonadota > Alphaproteobacteria > Rhizobiales > Hyphomicrobiaceae > CAJQQK01. Next base: position 2,934 of record CAJQQK010000265.1, read on the forward strand.
AGGCTGACCTGCTGGCTGTGGCAGCCGATGCCCGTGCTTTGGGCGCGGTATTTGAACGGCTGCCGGAGATCGCGCCGGCCCAGGCTGGGGCTCTCGATCCGCTCCCTGGAGCGTTTCGTGCGGGTAAGACCGTCGACTGTGATCGCCTTTTGGCAACTGCGGAAGACCAGATCGTCAAACATTCTATCGATACATCTGCGCACGCTGCAGGGCATGCGCCTGTTGCAATCGAGCTGCGAAAAGCGCGTGCCCGTCTGGCGGCACTTGAGAGCCACTTTACGAAGGCAGCCCGGCACTACGGTTTTGCGCAGCGATATGTCTCGCCAATAGATATCGACATGCGCTGGCAGCTCGCCCGGCAAGAGGCCCACTATTATGAGTTGGCGGCTTTTCGTGGAGAGGACCATCAAGGGCTGGAGAATGCGGCGCGCGCATGCACGAGTATGCTTGCGGCACTGCCTGAAGGGCCCGCTTCATTGACGCGCGCAAGTATTCAGGCCTGTCTCGGTCATATTTTGATATTGCTTGGTGAAAAAGAGCGTCAGGCGGGCCGGTTCGAGCTTGCCGGACAGTTGCTGAGCGATGCTCGTGAATTTCTCGGGGGTATGACGGAACCGAACGGTCTGATGCCACGAGTAGACGTTTTTCTGGCAACAGCGTTGGTCCGGTTAGGTGAACTGCATCGCGATGGCGCGCTCATCGAGCAAGGGGCCAGGATGTACCAAGCCGTGATTGAAGCCCCGGGACCAAGGCCGGTGGATGATTTTGAAGGTGGTGAGCTTCTCGGGCCGATGTTTGGGCTGCGGCCTCGTCTCGCGCTGGCCATGCTTTCTTACGCGCGCCTTGAGCAAGAAACGGGTCTGCGCGAGCCGGCGATTGCGAATATAGAGACAGAGCTGCCTGATATCCTGAACGATCAGACATCGTACAACCGATCGGGTTATGACCGGTGCATTCTGGCGGCGAGATGTCATAAGGCGCTGGCTGAATGGTATACCAATGAAGGTGATAAGGTCGCGGCTGATGAAAGCCTTGCTGAGGTTGCTCGGTATTGTGCAGCGGCCGGTCTCGACGACATTCTCAGCGGACACGGTTCGGATTTTGCCGAACAGCGTTTCCTGGAGGCAACATCCTGATCGTCAGTTGACCGATGACCGTACGATTTGTCGCCGTTAAGGCGTGGAATTTGTTAGTCTTGTCAAATTCACGGCTAGGCGCGATGTTAGGCGCATTGACTGGGAATAGTTGTGATTGAATTTACGGGTCGATTTGCTCGAATTGCCGACAGTACAGGAGTGGGCGGGACAATGAAAAATGCGATCGCGGTGATGAACACCAAAGGGGGTGTTGGCAAGTCAACGATGGTCCTCGGTCTCGCGGAAACTCTGTCTACGTTCGAGGGTAAATCTGTCCTGGTTATTGATTCTGACGCCCAGGCAAGCGTCAGCTCAATGTTGATGAGCACCGCCCAGCTTTATGAGCTGCAATCAAACGGACTGACGCTGGTTGAGTATCTGGTCAATGCTGTGCTCAGCAATCAGATCGATGACGTCAAACGTTACCTGGTGCCCAACGTTTCGGATGTTGACGACGCGCATTCTGTTGCGCTGTTCCCGAGCGATGTTCAGCTCACGCTGTTTGAACGTGAAGTGTCGCACGAGCAGCGACACACGCAGTTGCGCAGGGCGATCGCTGACTTGCTCGAGCAGGTTCGCCCATTATACGACATTATTCTGATTGATTGCCCGCCGGGGCTATCGGTCCTGACGGAGAGCTGGTTGCGCGAGGCTGATTTTCATCTGACGCCAACCAAGCCGGATTACATATCGAGTTGTGGGCTGGAGGTCTTTCGGCGTTTCAAGTCACTCAATCCGGAAATGGGTTTTGCCACAAATCTTGGCGTCGTCATCAATATGAAGGATAGGATGTCGCCAGCGGACGACGAGTACCATAATTGGCTGACACAGGATGCCGATAATCGTTGCTTTGATATTGTTATTCCGCGGGCGAGCCCCTTGCAGGATGCGGCGCGCTTTCAGCTTGATGAGCGATCCTACCCGGCTAAGTACCCGGGCGATGCCGGCAAGCAGATGCGCGCACTCGTGAGCGAAGTGTTGCGCCGCGTGGCCGAAGAACCCGCCGCTGAGGAGGCCAAGCCGGAAACTGACGATACTCAAGTGTCGGTAGAAGGGGAGGCGCCGGCTGAAGCGGAGTTGGCGACAGATGCTGCGTCGTCGGAGGACGGGGCCGAGTTGGCCGAAAATGCGACGCCAGTTGCTGATGGCGCGGTTGATACGCCAGCGACTGGTAAGGCCGCGAGCAGTGATGCAGGAAATACAGTTGATAGCGGTGGCGAGCCGGCCTCGACGTTACGCAACGCGGCGGAATGAGTTGATGCCGGCAAAAGAAGCCGGATCGCCCAAGCTTGTTCATGGGTCAAAATTGGTGACGGGCGTTGTTTGATCGTGGAGCAACGCTTAGAGCGTGGCGCATAATTTAGCCACGACACACGACGACAGGCCAGAGGCGGATACCAAATCAATTGGTCAGCTCTGGCACATGTCGATCGTGTCGGTAAATTGGAGCGGGTGATCAGATTCGAACTGACGACCCTCACGTTGGCAACGTGATGCTCTACCCCTGAGCTACACCCGCATCCAGATGCTGCATTTCGTTAAAACCTAGCATTGCTGCTGTGATCAACGATTGCGGCGAGGCTCCGTCTTATGTACCAAACGAACTTCGAACGCAACATCGAAAATGATGTGATGCGGCACATTTGAGCGTGCGCTGTGTCGAGCCGTTTATCAGTCCCTGCCAAGCCCCTGTTTCAGTGGGCAGTCATCGGAACCTAGCTATGCCTGTTAACCGTGCCGAACTGTTCCAACGTCTCGATGAATTGGGGATTGCGACCTCCACGGTTGAGCATGATGCCGTGTTTACGGTTGCTGAATCCGATCAGCTCAATCGAGATCTGCCCGGTGGGCACACCAAGAATTTGTTTCTCAAAGATGCTAAAGGCCGGTTATTTCTGGTTGTGGCGGAAAGTCACGCGAAGGTCGACATGAAGAAATTTCATAAGCGGCTCGGATCAGCCCGCCTCAGTTTCGGCAAGCCGGACCTTCTTGAAGCAACGTTAGGTGTGCAGCCGGGATCAGTGACCGCTTTCAGCTTGATTAATGATACCGATGGTCTTGTCAGTGTTGTCATCGACGAAAAGCTGGTGGCATTCGAGACGATTAACTGTCATCCGCTGATAAATACCGCGACGACGGCCATTGCCACGCAGGATCTGCTAACCTTTATGCGGGCAACGGGCCATGAACCTCGCGTTATGGATCTTGAAGAGCCACCTGTAGATGAGGCGCTGGGGATCTAAAGTATGTCGCGTTTGATAGGATGCTCAAATCACCCGAAGGCTGGGCGTTTCAAGCCGCATTATGAATCCTTTACAACGCGACTTACCGTAGCCAAACCTTGAAATCAAAGTTGTTTCATCCGAAATAGAATGAGCAATGTGCCATTTAGGACATCTCGCCGTCGGGTCATTCCAATCGTCCCGAGTGCAAGCCTGGAGAATACACTATGTCAATCGATTCCGCCGGCCCCGGTCAGGCTCAACCTGACGTCATCTGTGATACCAGCACGGCGACTTTTGCCAAAGACGTTATCGAAGCCTCGAAAGATGGGCTCGTACTCGTCGATTTCTGGGCGGATTGGTGTGAGCCGTGCAAGCAGTTGACGCCGGTGATTGAGAATGTGGTGCGTAGCTATGGCGGCAAGGTGCGCCTGGCAAAGCTCAACGTCGATAAGCATCCGGCTGTTTCGGGCCAGTTGCGGATTCAGTCTTTGCCGACGGTCTATGCGTTTTTGGACGGTAAGCCGGTGGATGGTTTCCAGGGTGCGCAACCGGAAAGCGCCATTCGAGAGTTGATTGACCGCCATCTTGGAGCTGCTGAAGAAGCGGATCTGGCGCAGGCTATTCTGGAAGCCCAGAAAGCTTTTGATGAAGGCAACCTGCAAGGTGCTGCTGAAATCTACGCGATGGTCTTGCAATCGGATCCGCAGCATCCGGCAGGTCTGGGGGGGCTCGCACAATGTTACCTGAAGAGCGGTGACGTCGAACGCGCGCGCCAGACCATAGGCATGGTGCCACCGGACAAGACATCAGACCAGGCCGTATCAAGTGTGCTTGCAGCGCTTGATCTGGCGGACCGGGCTGCCAACGTTGTTGATACGTCGGCTCTCGAGGCTCGGCTTACAAGTAATCCCGCAGACCATGAGGCACGGCTCGAATTTGCCGTGGCCACGGGAGGCAATGGCGATAAAGAGCGGGCAGTGGAAGAGCTGATTGAGCTGTTTCGGCGCGACCGCAACTGGAATGATGGGGCTGCTCGCAAGCAGCTAGTGCAGTTTTTCGAAGCCTGGGGGCCGAAAGACCCTCATACGCTCGACGGACGCCGCAAGCTCTCGGCCCTGATGTTTGCATAAAGCGTGTCGCATAAAGATGCGCCTCGTTTTATGCGCTCCCTTTTCGTGCTTCCATTGGAGTCTGCATCCTAGTGCGGTGCATGCGTTGCCTTTGAGTGCTTCCGTTTCAGTCGGAGACAACCTAGTATAATGATCAGGTTTGGAAAGTCCGTCATTAAGCTTCGATAGGTTGGCTGCTGTGTTCCCTGCTCCGAGATACAACCATGGCAGTGATCTGCCGCCGTCCATTCCAGTGTTTCCATTAACGGGTGCGATCCTGCTGCCGCGGGCCACGATGCCGCTCAACATTTTCGAGCCGCGATATCTGGCGATGATCGATAATGCGATCTCGGGTTCGCGTATTGTCGGAATGATTCAACCGCTAAAACCTGAACCTGATCAGGAAAGCCCTACAGAACGCGCGGCGCCGCTTAAAGGTGTTGGTTGCGCTGGCCGCATTACCGCGTTTCAAGAACTGGACGATGGTCGGATATTGATTTCACTAACGGGGATTGCGCGCTTCAAGACGATTGCAGAGTTAGAGACGGATGAGCCGTATCGGATCTGTCAGGTTGATTTCAGTAGCTATGAAAATGATCTGATCACTGGTTACGGTGAAGAAGATGTCGATCGTGCGGCCCTGCTGGAGGGGTTACGTAGTTATATGGCAATCAACAGTCTTGATGCTGACTGGGACGCGATCTCGAAGGCGCCAACCGAGCTTTTGGTCAACTCGCTGTCAGTTATCAGTCCATTTGGGGCTGAGGAAAAACAAGCATTGCTTGAGGCTCCTGACTTAAAAGCTCGAGCAGAGACACTCGCGACGCTTGCGCAGATGGAGCTGGCGACGACCGACACGGGTGGCGGTGGGCAGCTGCAGTAGGATGAGTGTTAGGTTTCATCATGCCGGATAGTAATGACGCAGACCTGCCTGACGGCGCTATGGCGCGGCCGTCGCCACGTTTGCTTGAATTTCTGGTGTGTCCGGTTACCAAGACGACGCTTGAGATTTCCAAGGACAGATCCGAACTGATTAGCCGGGCGGCGCGTCTGGCATTTCCAATCCGCGATGGTATTCCGCTTTTGACGACTGATACGGCGCGCGAGTTAACGGATGATGATCTTAAGAAGTGAGCGCATTCGTCGGAGTTGTTTCGTCTGTGGCGTCGATGTCGAGCCGTTCTGAGCGGGCTGCCAAGTAACTTTCGCTGCGCATTTCGATCAGGCGCGACATTGTCCGTTCAAACAGAAACTGGCCATCGCCCTCTTTATATATAGCCTCAACGTCGCTTTCGGCCGAAACGACCAATCCAACCTTGGCGTCATATAGCGTATCGATGAGATTGATGAAGCGGCGCGCCTCGTTGCGTTTGGCCGGCCCAAGAACTGGAATATTGTCGATCATGACAGTGTGATAGGTGCGGGCGATAGATAGATAATCGTTGGCGCCGAGCGGAGGCGCGCATAAATCTCGAAAATCAAATCGCGCGACGCCGTTGGCTGCTTCCGGTACGGCGACGCTTCGACCTTTGACGGCTAGTTCAGCGGGTGCGCCCTGGTCGATGCCGGTTAGTGATTGCCAGATTTCATTCATCTGCACGCGCGCCTGATCATCGGCCGGCGAGAAATAGAGCGGCCGACCGGCAAGCTTCAGCATGCGGTAGTCTTCGGCTGCATCGAGGTGGACCACGTCCATTTGGGTGTCGATCATCTTGATGAACGGCACAAACAGATTGCGATTTAGGCCGTTTTTGTACAGTTCGTGTGGGGCTGCGTTCGATGTCGCAACAACAACGACACCGTCGGCAAACAATGCCTTGAACAAGCGCCCGAGGATCATGGCATCGGCGATGTCGGTGACATGTAGTTCGTCAAAGCAGAGTAGGCGGCTCTGGGCTGCAATGGCTTCGGCGACAACTGGGATCGGATCGCCTTTGGAGGCTTGGCGCGCGTCCGCGATACGGTCGTGCGTTTCTGCCATGAATTCATGGAAGTGCAGGCGGCGCTTTGGTTGAAACGATACATGGTCAAAGAAGAGGTCCATCAGCATCGTCTTGCCGCGACCAACCGAGCCATGCACGTAAAGGCCATTCGGTGTCGGACTGCCACGCCCGCCGAATAGGCCGAGGAGGCCTTTGCCGGGTGGGCGCCAGTTGTGCAATGAAGTGGCCAGCTCGTCGAAGCGTTTGGCGAGTTCTGCCTGTGCGGCATCGCGGGTCAATCCACTTTCGTGAATGCGATCCTCGTACAATGCCACCATCGACTTTTGCATACTGCGCCTCATTGTTTTGCGCTCACGGTGTTATCCCTTGCTCCGCTCGGACATCTCCGCGGGGCGGCGCAACGCGCCGGGTCGCATGCGCTCCCTGAGTGCCGACCCTATTGGATGCGATATGCTCTAGCACAAATGTGTATGAAGGCCACTGTGTGATGGTGCGCCGCAGTCAACGGACGGCAGTATTACCTATGCATATATATAGAGAGTACGAGAGAGATTGCCGGCGGGTACTTATCAAGTGATCCCGACCTGATGATCGTGAGGGCTACGATGTTGAGAACTGTATTCTTTACCGTTGATGAATAACTGAGAATAACAAGCCTTATACATACGGCCACCAAATAGAATTCATAACGCATGTTTCCGCGAACTGATTGGCGTTGATCTGATGCAACTGAGAAAGCAATCGATATGCATGTATTGGAAACGTCGTTGATGATCGATTCAGTTTGGTGATCGCAACGTTGGATGTCGGAAAGCTTCTTAGAAAATTTTCAAAGCAGCTCATTTGGAAATGCAACAAAATCATACTTGTTTTGAAACGCTTCGGCTCGATTCTGATTCTTATTCGAAACCAATTTTATGAAACGAATGCTGTTTCGCGCTCTAATGCGATGACCGCCGAATGCTCAAGTGTCTTGATTCTGTTCGTTTTTGAGGACTTCGCGCAACACTTTTGGCTATTATTGGGTTTTATTCCCTGCGTTTCCAAAAAACATGTCAACAAATGAATTAAATTTCAGCATGGTTTTTCTTGTCCGAATCATTTGGACTTCAATTGGCATTGAGAAAAGAGACAAACCATGGCTAAAGCAGTGAAGAAAGTAAAAGCTCCCGCAAAAAAACCGGCAGCTAAGAAAGCAACGAAGAAGACAGTAGCCGCAACGGCTAAGAAGGCTGCAGCCAAGAAGGCTGTCGTGAAGAAGAAAATTGTAGCGAAGAAGCCTGTTGTGGCTAAAAAGCCTGCTGCAAAGAAAGTTGCCGTTAAAAAGGTTGCCGTCAAGAAAGCTGCAGTTAAGAAAACCGCAGTTAAGAAGCCTGCTGTTAAGAAAGTTGTCGCTAAGAAGGTCGTCGCGAAGAAAGCTCCAGCACGCAAGTCAACTGCGCGTAAGGCATCTGCAGCAAAGTCTACAGCTCGCGGATCCGCGAAGAAAGCTCCGGCAAAGCGTGCGGCACTTAGAGCTGCCACCAAGAAGGCGGCCTGAGCCGCAACTAGCAGTCCAACCCGGGCTGGCGTTGCTTAAATAGTAACGTCTCCGGGTCGGATGCACTTACTCTCCCGATATATTTGAAGAGGGACAAAACCGGAAGTTGCAATTGCAGCTCCCGGTTTTTTGCTGTGTGCAGATGGCTTAGTGGTTATGCGTGATCTGATGGAGTGTGGCGCATTTGGCCCGCTGATTGGCCAAGAATTGATCGCCTGTGATTGGATTGAACAGGCATAACGGGGACATTATTGATTATGGACCGGATGTAGTCGCGGAGTTACGCCGCGTTAGAGGAAGATAATATGTCAAATACGCAGCGTGCGACATTCGTGGGTGCCCAGGGGCAGGAGTTGGCGGCGCGACTGGATCTGCCATTGGGCACTGTCCGTGGATACGCGCTGGTTGCGCATTGTTTTACGTGCACGAAAGATATCCTGGCCGCGAAACGGATTGCTCAGGGTTTGGCACGGCACGGAATTGGTGTGCTGCGGTTCGATTTTACGGGGCTTGGGCATTCCGAAGGAGAATTCGCGAATACCAATTTTTCTTCGAATGTTGCTGATTTGAAATCAGTAGGTCGGGGGTTCGAATCCTCCAGCCGGCACCATAAACTTCAATGACTTATGATGCGGCACCAGATCGAGGTGTCAGCCTAGGTAGGCTCCTGGTAGGCTCCGAAACTCGTTATCTTAGACGACAGATTGCCAG
>CAJQQK010000266.1 GCA_905480435.1 uncultured Hyphomicrobiaceae bacterium
CCGCCGTGCCAGCCAGCCCTCAAGGACAAGCCCTCACGGGCGCGCTATAGAGCGCGTCCTTGACCGCCGCCCGTCACATCGACGGGGAATGCTCTGCCAACAGGATTAAGCAGCAAACCGACCACCCAAAAACACCTGACCCACCCACTCAATTCGTCGAGGAGCCGGTAAAGCCACACGTTGCAATTGTAAGTAGATTGCAGAAACTGTTGATTCCCATTCTTGCCCCATTGCCCTTTGGCAAACCCGCGAATTCTGTTATCCATGATTCGAGGTCGAGGAATGGGGCGTTTATCCTGCGAGCGAATGTGTCAGGGGTGCGATCGGGCGCGCTGTTGGCTCGTGTGATGCGATGTATTCCAAAATATTTCTGTGTTTTCGAACGTGTGGGCTCTCTACGCGAACGATGATCTGTTGCGTGTGCGGTGGAAGGAGATAATCGCCAACCTTTTTGGGTGGGGGCACGACTTATGTGGGTCGCGGCGATTGTTTCCAAAAATGAAACGAATGGTTGGTTTTGAAACTTTTTGTTAACGGAAATTAGGATTTGTTAATCTTTAAGTCTTAGTTTCCTAACAATCGCTTTTCCAGTCCAGAGCTGCGTACTGGTGCGAAAAACCTTAGGCAGTGGACCGGTTAGCCGGCCGAATAAAGAGGAATGATATGCGGGTCCTCCTGATTGAAGACGATAGCGCAACTGCTCAGAGTATTGAGCTGATGCTGCAGTCGGAAGGTTTTAATGCTTATACCACCGATCTCGGTGAGGAAGGCGTTGACCTTGGTAAGTTGTATGATTATGACATTATACTGTTGGATCTTAACTTGCCGGATATGAGCGGCTATGAGGTCTTGAAAACGCTTCGTGTAAGCAAAGTATCGACGCCTATTTTGATTTTGTCTGGTCTAGCGGGGATCGAAGACAAAGTGCGTGCGCTCGGATTCGGAGCCGATGATTATATGACGAAACCATTCCACAAGGATGAGCTCGTTGCCCGCATTCATGCAATTATTCGTCGTTCTAAAGGGCACGCTCAGTCGGTCATCGAAACCGGTGAACTGAAAGTCAATCTCGATACAAAAACTGTCGAGGTTCACAATCAGCGTGTGCATTTGACCGGTAAAGAATACCAAATGCTTGAGCTGCTTTCGTTGCGTAAGGGAACGACGTTGACGAAAGAAATGTTCCTCAACCATATCTATGGCGGAATGGATGAGCCGGAATTGAAGATTATCGATGTCTTCATCTGTAAGCTGCGCAAGAAGCTGCAGGCGGCGACCGGTGGACAGCACTATATCGAAACGGTTTGGGGGCGCGGTTATGTGCTGCGCGATCCAGCTGACGAGAGTAGTGCTGCTGCTTAGGTAATCGGCATTTCAGATATAGAATCTTTATTTAAAGGGGCCTTTGGGTCCCTTTTTTTGTTGCGTCGGGCTCGGAAATCCAACGCGGCGATTGGGCCGGCTGTTGTGTGGCCGGTGAATGTGCGATTGTAGTTCGTGTGTATGATTGAAATTGCAGAAGGCGGGGCGTCATGGCGAACAAGTTTTATCAGGAACCTCAGTTTAAGCTTGCCGTCGTGCCTGTGACGCCGCTGCAGCAAAACTGCACGCTGATCTGGAATGTCGAAAGCAAGTTGGGCGCTGTCATCGATCCAGGCGGTGACGTTGATTACATTCTTGAAGCGGTAGCGGAACATAATTTTGTCGTCGAGAAAATTGTGCTGACGCACGGTCACTTCGATCATGCGGGCGGTGCAGACGAGCTGCGCGAAAAACTCGGTGTGAAGATCGAAGGACCGCACATCGACGATAAATTCCTTCTAGATGATCTGGTCGGGACGGCTGCCAAGTTCCAGCTTGAAGGCGGGCGCAACGTCACGCCGGATAGATGGATCGAGGAAGGCGAGACAATCGAATTCGCCGGGTTGGCGTTTGATGTTTTTCATTGTCCCGGCCATTCACCGGGCTCGCTCGTTTATGTAAATAAAGAGCATAACTTTGCCTTCGTCGGCGATGTGCTGTTTCGCGGCTCGATTGGGCGGACGGATTTCCCTTATGGCGATCACAACGCTTTGATCAGCGCGATCCAATCTAAGTTGCTGCCGCTTGGCGACGAGATTGCGTTTATCTGTGGGCACGGGCCGCCCAGCACCTTCGGCGAGGAAAAAGCCGGCAATCCGTTTATTATTTAAAAGCCCGAAACCTGAGCAACGAGATCAGGTTTCGCTCGGCATCAGGGCGTCGTCGATCTCGTTGGCGCGCTGATGGGCGGGGCGGCTGCTGAGGCGCGCGACATAATCATCGAATTCAGTGCATCTATCAAGTATGCCGAACTGCATGCAAAAGCCGATTTGGCCGCCAACATAGACGTCTGCTGCTGAGAACTGTTCGCCGGCAATATATTCGCCGCCGGAAACCGCCTGCTTGAGCGTTTCTTGCACCGCTTCCAGGCTGCCGTATCCAATGGTGGCTTGTTGCTGTTCGGTTGTTTTCACGTCCAACTGCTTGTTCGTGACGGCAGCTTCTAATGGACCAGCGCCAAAAAATAGCCAACGATAGTAGGCACCGCGCTGACCCGAAGGCGGCGCGAGGCCGGCTTCGGGGAATGCATCAGCGAGGTGGGCAATGATGGCTGCGGTTTCAGTGATGCTTGTATTGCCATGACGCAATGCGGGGACCTTGCCCATTGGGTTGATCGCGCGGTAGCCGGACGATTTCATTGCATCGCCATAGAAGACGACTTCGGTCTGATAGGGCTGTCCGACCTCTTCGAGCATCCAACGCACGATGCGGCCACGTGACATTGGGTTCGTATAGAAAATTAAATCGTCGGACATGTCGGATACTCCGTGGGCCGGGAGGTGGTATCAGTGCGATCGGCACGCTAAAGCACCTCGCGTTGTAAGGCGTATTGTGGATCCGTTAAAACGCGACATGCCGCAATATCAACGGCTCCAATGCAGCCAGCGGCTCAATAGCCCATCCTCCTGCGTCGTCGCGCCGTTACCGGCGCCTTGCTCGCTCTGCCAGAAATCGACGGTATTGACGCGTAGAGTCTCAGAGCACGACCGTTTGCAATACAGCCAGTTGCCACCAGGCGTGCTGACTTGCAGTCCCAGGCGTGTCCGGCGCACGGAGCCGACGACGGCGCCGTTGCCAAAGCGACTTTCTGCTACGACCTGGTCGCCTTCTCCGGAATAGCCGTGCCGACCGGCCTCGGCGTTTGTTGCAAATCCGGCGGTGATAACGGCAGCTACGGCGGCCCGGAGCAGCCATGGATTGTTGGATTGCATTATGGTGGTCTCCAATTCATGTGTTCAACAGGTAATGGCTAAATCTGCCGCCATGTGTGCTGGATGATTTGAGGCGAACTTTATCACAACGCGGCTTGTTGATCGCTGCAATTCACGGCCAAATTGCGATCTAAAGCATGTCGCGTTTTAATGGTTTCACAATGTGTCCTAAAACGCCCACTCTTCGGGCGATACAGGGCTTCGATTTAACGCGACGCGCTTTAGTGCCGAGTTGTTGCATTCGCGAGGGGGCACTCCACGAGAAACGATGGTGGAAACTCTGCCGCGGCTGCCGGTGATCATGTATACGGTGTGCTCTTAAGCTAGTAAGCACAGGTTCAGGAGGGGTTTTTATGACAGACAAAGTGGCGCTGATAACGGGCGCAGGCAGTGGAATTGGCAGGGCTGCGGCGCTCGCACTTCAGGCTAAGGGTTACCATGTGACGCTCGCCGGGCGTCGTGTGGCAGAGCTTGAAAAGACCGCGTCGATGGCTGCGCCCGGTGGCGGTGATATGTTACCTGTTGGCACAGATGTGGGTGATGTCGATTCCATTCGCGCGTGCTTTAAGGCGACAGCTGACAAATTTGGCCGCCTCGATGTGTTGTTTAACAACGCCGGTATGGGCACGCCGCCAGTTGATCTGGAAGACCTGCCGGTTGAAGCGTGGAAACAGGTTTTGGATGTGAACCTGACAGGTTCATTCGTCTGCGCGCAGGAAGCCATCAAGATCATGAAGAACCAGACGCCGATGGGCGGACGGATCATCAACAATGGTTCGATTTCGGCTTATGCGCCGCGGCCAAATTCGGTTGCTTATACGTCGACGAAGCATGCAATCTCTGGTCTGACCCGGACGATTTCATTGGATTGCCGCAAGTACGACATTGCATGCAGCCAGCTAGATATTGGTAATGCGGACACGGACATGGGCGGGCGCATGAAGCACGGCGTGCCTCAAGCTAATGGTGAAATCAAAGCCGAAGCCGTCTTCGATGTGAAATACGTCGCGGATGCGGTGGTGTTCATGTCAGAGCTGCCACTCGATACGAACGTGCAGTTTATGACAATCATGGCGACCAAAATGCCGTTTGTCGGGCGCGGATAAGGGCAAATTCAGCGATCAATCTAAAGCCCGCGAAATCCTTGAGCGTGTCGCAAAAGGCAGCGTTCGAGTTAACGGCGCAGATTGATCGCGATGCCCCGAAGGCTTTCGGTCGCCGTCGAGATCGATACTTTCTGGCGGCTCTTGCTGTAGTTGATGTTGACCCGGCCCGAGATCGCACCGTTGATCTTCAGTTTGACGGTATTGGGCGACACAGTACCGGTGACTTGGCCGGTGGTATTGAATGTGCGTTCTTCCCAGTTGCCGGATAGTCGCCCATTGGTATCTTTGATAAGCGCGCGTAATTCGATCTTGTTGCCTGGAGACGCGCAGCGGATGGCAAATCCGAGTCCGGCGCCGCCGTTTTTGACCGTGTAATAGGCGCGGCAGCTTATTCTCTGTGAATTTCCGCCGGCAAGCGTGATCCGACCCGTGCCACGCCAGACACCGTTCAGTTTGGAGAAAATTCCGGACGGCTTCGCCTGCGCCGTGTCAGTCGTAACGGGCGTTGTTGCAAGGATTATGGTGGCGACGAGTAGCGCCGGTAGGGCGATCCATGATCTCATTGTATTCAATTCCTGATGCAAATCGTCTTGCCGGACAACCAAAGCACTTTTTGCGCAGGCGCCGAAACTAGAGCATTCAGTCTGGTGGTGGGAATTTTTGATGTCGGCCATGTAGCTTAACATAGGTAGCACATGCGTAATTACCACACTGAAGCCTGGCAATGTGGCGCGTTTGCATACGTTTGCTGTGCTAATAAATTAATTGGGTTTAATGCGCGAGTGCAACCGTGTTCCGGCCTATGACAGTGCGGCAACCGAGGCCAATGTCGGCAACTTGGAGACGATAAACGTCGCTGCACACCATATTGCGGGTGGTTGCTGATGCGGTGGTTTTATACGTGATCCGGGTACCATCAGGTTCAAGACGCAGTTGAGAGCCAAGTGAAATCGCAAGTGCGACTTTGTCGGCATTCACTTTTGCCTGCTGTTCAGCTGCAGGTGCCTGCATTGGCGCAAGCGCCAATCCGATCAAACCGAACGCCGTCAGCAGTCCCGCTATCGTGTTCTGCGTTGACATCTCGCAATCCCCCGAATGCCCAAACCTCTAGACAAAGTTACAATCGCCAGCGCGAAACAATGGCCGACTCTATGGTTCATCATAGTGATTCGGGTGGTTAAGAAGGAGTTAATATTGTCCCAAATGGGGAATTTAATTCGGTTAAAGCATGTGGCACCCAATAGGATTCAGCATGCAGGGAGCGCATGCGACCCGGCGCGAGCGCCGCCCCGGCGGAGGCCCCCAGCAACGATCATGAGCGTCGCGAGGGAATAGCCGTGAACCTAAAGGGACTAAAGTGGCTCTGTTCGTTCTTCATGTTGATCTGGAGCGGTATGCGGTCTGAAGGCACCGCTCAGGTGTGAAGGTTTCGGCGAGACGTTCGAGGGAGCGACGCCAACCGAGATAGCTCGACAGATGCCAGGACGCGACGCCCCGGAACGGTTGAAGCCAAGCTTTAAGGCGGCTGGTGTAGGCATTTACATTTTGGATGTGGAAGCCGCGATAGACGTGTTCGCCGCGACTGGCGATGATGGGAATGTGCAGAATGTTCTCTGCGTGTGCGAACGCCGCGTAAGCATTACGGCCATCGCTGACGAGTACGGCATCTTTGGCGATCAAGGGCTTCAATACTTCTGAGGTTGTCGGCGCCGTGAGATCGTACAGGATGTGATCGGTCGTCACGCCGCTGCGGTCGCGTGCAATCAAAACTATGTCGTAGTCGTCCGGCGATGTGCCCGTCTTTATGGGCTTGCCGCCACGCTTGCGCGGTGCTCGACCAACGAGGCGGCGTGAGCCTTTGGCGGATTTGAGAATGAAAGT
>CAJQQK010000267.1 GCA_905480435.1 uncultured Hyphomicrobiaceae bacterium
TGCCTCTGGCTGGCGCAGCGGGATGACTGTAGGGTTCGACATAGGCGTATCGCTCCTCTGGAGTTTATGGCTGGTCTCGATAACCGCCACGATACGTCACCTCTCTCAGATTCTGTCACCCAATTTCGGTCATAGCTCCCGTCTTAGCAACCACAATGTCTCCTGGTCGCACTAAAACCAACAGATGCCAACCCGACGTTAGCAAGAACGACGCGCAGTCCAGTGCCCGTCCAAACAGCCTGAAACGGCCGAAACTGGAAGTCGGTACGCGATGCACCGTGACGCCGTCAATCTTCTCGCGGGCCGGATAGCGCTCAGTCCTATCGCTGTACCCATGCCGACTGGTAATCACCACGATCTCGCGCCCGTATTCAGCCAGCGCGAACGCCTGATCAGACAGCATCTGGCTGGTTGCCGACATGTCAGGGTAAAAAAACCGATTGATGAATATAATTTTCATAGAACAGGAATGGTCAGCAAGGCTCTCCCCGGCGACGAGCGCGGGTAAATTAGTGACCAATGAGTAAGGTCTGTGGACTCAAACGTTATAGTGCTGGCGATACCATGCAACGAACGCTGCAACGCCGTCAGAAACTGACGTCGCCGGCTTGTAATTGACAGCCGAAATGAGTTCGGAAACGTCAGCAAAAGTGTCAAGTGCGTCGCCGGCCTGCAAGGGCAGCATTTCGATTTGCGCCTCGCAGCCCGCAGCGTCTTCAATTGCTTTCACATAATCGAGCAACTGAATCGGATCATTGTTACCGATGTTGAAAATCCGATAAGGCGCGCTCGACGTCGCGGGATCAGGTGCGTTAGAATTCCATGTTTCAGACGCCACCGCAAATTGATCACTTACGCGGATCACCCCTTCAACAATATCGTCGATATAGGTGAAGTCTCGCGTGTGCTGCCCGTGGTTGTAGAGCCGAATTGGCTCACCACTCAGGATGTTACGGGTAAACTTGAACAACGCCATATCAGGCCGCCCCCAGGGCCCATACACCGTAAAGAACCGCAAGCCCGTTGTCGGAAGCCGAAACAGATGGCTGTAAGAATGCGCCATCAGCTCATTGGCACGCTTGGTTGCAGCATAGAATTGAAGCGGGTGGTCAACGCCATGATGCTCAGAGTAAGGCAAGGACGTATTAGCGCCGTAAACGCTTGAGGTTGATGCATATATCAGATGCGGCACGGCAGCGTTACGGCAGGCTTCCAGGATATTGACGAAACCATTGATGTTCGAATGAACATAGTCTCGCGGCTGGTCAATGCTATGGCGAATGCCCGCTTGGGCCGCAAGATGTATCACGCGGTCGAACGTATGATTGGCAAAACATTGATCGACGGCAATCTGATCGGCGAGATCCGCACGTACAAATTGGTAGGCTACACCCGCTTGCTGAGCTGCCACGTTTTCTAGTTCGGTAAGGCGGGCTTCCTTCAATGCCGTATCGTAGTAGCTGTTGACGTTATCAAAGCCGACGACATGATCTCCGCGTGCCAGCAAGGCCCTAGCTGTATGAAAGCCAATAAAACCGGCAGCACCTGTTACGAGAATTTTCATGTCGACGATTGACCTGCTGATTGTCGCAAATTTGAAAGTATTTCATAGACCGGTATCGCCTGCTTGAGCAGTATGTCAAATGCCGACCAATAGTGTCACCCGAAGTTTGGCCGCACACGGCACCGCCTCACAGCATGAACTGTCAAAGTTATCCCCGTCGACATCGACGCTCATACCATTGCGTCAACTCAGTCGAAGGAGACATTTCGATGGATCAAACCCCAAATCTTGAGCTGCCGTACATTATGGCGGCACAAGCGCAAAAACACGTCACACACAACGAAGCAATCCGCGCGCTGGACGCCGTGGTGCATCTCGCCGTCATAGATCGAAACCAAAATACACCACCGGCATCACCAGCAAACGGCGATCGCTACATCGTCGCCCCATCGCCCTTCGGAGATTGGACCGACCAAGCCCACAACATAGCAGCGTTCCAGGACGGTGCATGGTCATTCTATAAACCACAAATTGGTTGGACGACGTGGGTCGCCGACGAAACCCTACAACTTGTGTGGGATGGCTCAGCGTGGGCTCCTACTGCCGGTTCATCCGCCTCCGTGAATCCAACCCCGCTGGTTGGCGTCAATGCGACAGCAGATACCACCAATCGGTTTGCCTTGTCGTCAGAGGCTTCACTTTTCAATCACGTCGGCGCCGGACATCAAGTCAAGATCAACAAGAACGCGGCAAGCGACACCGCCAGCCTTCTTTACCAGACCAATTGGTCTGGCCGCGCGGAATTGGGCACAACGAGCGACGACAACTTCCACCTAAAAGTCTCACCAGACGGGGCGGCATGGCATGAAGCCATTGTCATCGACGGAAGTGATGGCAGCGTCACCCTGCCCAACACGCTGCCAACTGGCAGCTCTGGCACCGCCGGTCCCGTTTACAATCCAAATATGCAACGAGCCTGGTCAAAATGTGCAGCGATGTTGCTTGGCGAAGCCTCAGCTCGGCTCAACATTGCGGTCTTTGGTGACTCGATTGCCCCGTACCTGCGCGAAGTTCTTGATGCCCGCCTGAAGATCGAATGGGTCAATGGCGGCTTCGCTGGCCGGCTCGCCGGCGAGAACGGTTTCCATGATGACGGCAACGGCATCGCAATCACTGAAACAGCTGGAGACTTCATCGACTCGCCAAATGGCGTATTCTGGAATATCGCTTCCGGCGGATCAAAACATTTTGGTGTCGGTAGCTCAAACAATCTCGACCCTCTAGCCGTCTGGCATCCTGGTGTTTTCAAGGCCCCGACCAATGTCACACGCATTGGCATCTACTACACCCAGCGCGCAGGCGGCGGCACGTTCAAAGTGCAAACATCGACAAAGGGTGCGGGTTTCGGCACCTACACTGACGTCCCCGGTCTCACCGCCATCGACACAAACGGAACTCTGCAACTTCTCTATCAGGAAGTCACGATGACGGCGACCAATGTCGAGCGCATTCGTATCGAGCATGTATCAGGCGGCAATTGCTATGTCATCGGCGCACTGGTCGCAGCCGATGCTGGTGTCGTCACATCTTCTTGGAACGTTGGCGGCATAGCTTTGACAGCCATGATCGATAGTCCACGTTTTCCTGAGCTAACGGCATTGGTCCCGGCTGATATTGTCATGGCAATGTACTCAGACAGCCCTGGCGATACGGCCAGCAGTACAGGCTTGAGCGTCACCCAATTGGTCAATGACATCACCAACGGCATTCGTGCCGCTTTTCCATCAACACAAGTGCCAGCCAGTGTCACACCTTGGACCGGAAAAACAGCATTGGTAGACCGACCGCCCCACTTCGTCTGGTTTGGTGCCAACAAAGTAGAGAATCCAGGCAGCACGGACCAGAACGCGTACAACGCTGCTATCAAAACCAACGCACTTGCAAACAGCGACTGCTTCGTTGACACCACTGCAATCTGGGGCACTTGGCGCGATGCCTATGATGTCGGCGTCATGAGCGATGGCGACGGTGCCGGCGCCAGTACGCACCCTCGCGCATGGCTGTATGGCACACTGATGAGCGCATTTTTAAAAGAGACGAATCTCATTGGCGGTGCATTCATGCGGCCAATTCCCAACCAGAAGTTAGATCAATTACAGGTTGGCGCAACGGCACCAACACCAGGCGCAACCAATCCGAACAATCCCGTCACGATCGGAGACAGCACCACGCATTTCAGCGCAGGCCCCGCCAACATTGCCGGCTTTGGTGATATTGCGGCAGGCGTCACATCAAGCGGCAGCGTCTTTGAATGCGGCTTCCTATTTCGAAGCACTGCCTCCAACGGACGTACATACTTGCTGACATCACAACCTGGTGGCGGGTTTATCATGCGCGACACCGGCATGGGCAATTTCCTACAGTTCAATGCAGCCCGGCAACTGAGCCTCGCTGGCTTGTCAAACGCCACAATGGCCTGGGGGCCCAAGGGTCAACATTCCGCCGGAATGCGTCACGGACTGGTTTCCTTAACAAGCGGCGTCGCGACCGTCACAAGTAGCGCCATCACCGCAAACGCCCGGATCGCCTTGACCCGGAAAAACCGCGGCGGCACCGTCGGCATCACTTATGAGTATGACGCGACGGCAGGCTCGTTCACCATCACGGCCAGGAACTCAAGCGATGCGATCGCAACAGGTGATACGTCATCAATCAGCTATATCCTGATCGAGCCGTGACGCATGCTCATAAGCGGCCTGCGAATCAATCATGATTTCATAAGCCATACGCATGCACGCAAAATGATAACCGGGTCGCCCATCGAGGAATCCGAGACGCAGCACGTAGAGATAGAGAAACATCAAAAAAGGTCTGCCCGGCAGACTATAGGCGAGCCTTTTCATGGCGGCTCGCCGCAAGCCTGGATCACGACAAATTAGATCTCGCCAAGGCTTCCGGCCTCTCGCATCACGGGCTATCAACAGTTGAGCTTCTGACTCAGCATAACGGCAATTCCGCGCAAACCACCAACTCATAACCTTGTTGAATGGATAGTGGATGAGATGTTCTGACAGCTCGTCAGTTTGCCCATCCGCTAGATAGGTCTCGTTTACGGCCCGGTTCACTCGCACACGCCCACGTCGCATGACACGCGGGAACCAGGTCGGATATCCCGACGAACGACGCAGCCAACGCCCCATAAACATATCCCGACGTCGAACTCGGAACATGGCTGTCTCAATTTCACTGTGACGGATCACATCTTCGATTTCCCTGGCAAGCTCCGGCATCATCCGTTCATCAGCATCAAGCATGACGATCCAATCGTGCTGCATCGGCAATGCCAATCCATAATTCCGCTGGTCTGCGTAATTCGTGAAGGGCCGTGTCGTCACGCTCGCCCCCAGCCCCTCGGCCAATTCAACGGTACGATCAACGCTACATGAATCGAGCACATGAATATCGCCGCGCCATAACCGCGAGCATGGCAACGAACCAATACAGTCAGCAATATTGAGCTCTTCATCCAAAGTCAGAATAAGAACCGAAATCATGACGCGTTCATACGCCGGAGCCCCACAACACGAGCTGGATTACCGGCCACCACCGTGCCAGCTGAAACGTCTTTCACAACGACAGCACGCGCGCCCACCACAGCCCAGGGCTGTTCAACGCTGACTGCTGCATAACTCTGCGATAAGGGATTCACGGTCGGGGATTTATCAGAATCTATAGGAGTGCGTTTGATTCGAAAGGAGCGCACTCATGGCATCAGAATTCCTGGAACTTTTATCAC
>CAJQQK010000268.1 GCA_905480435.1 uncultured Hyphomicrobiaceae bacterium
CGAGGGCATCAATTCTCTCGTCCAGGCCGCAAAAGCCAAGGCGCGCGGCTACCGAAACAGCAAGACCTTGAAGGCCGTCACCTACCTTATAGCTGGCAAACTCGATCTCAGGCTACCCACTTGAAACGTCGGGGAGCCTGAATGCTCCGTGGCCCAATTGAATTGTTTGTCATCTAGTGTCAGCGAGACAGCCGGGATCGGCGCACTTACTTCCAGTTGCTCAATGCAGCGCTTTTGCTTCCAAGCTCCAAGCTGCCTCGTCACGAAACTCACCCCGAAAAACAAGAAAACCAAAGGAATCCAAACAGCAGCGGAAGCTCCTAAATATTGGGAGAGATAATTCTGTGCTCGATCGTCAAAAAGAAAGTGAATCAGGAAGAAAATCAAAGAGATCAGTAGGACAAAGAAAAGCCAAAAACCAGCACTCTTGCGCTGCGTAAGCAGATAGGGCGCCGCAAAAGTAACCATTGCCATCACATCGGCGTGCCGCGGCTTATAATTCATTTTGAAAGGGATATCCATGTCGCAACTCCCAAGTAAAGAGATAACTACTTGTTAAGTCGCTGCGCAGCAGCAGAAGGTTCATGTTTTCTGACGATTTAGGGAACAATGTGCAAATCTGTTGTTCGCGGCAATGCTGAGGAAGAGCCAAACTTGGTCGATGATAAATCTCTTCGCTGGTTGAGACCATCGAGCAATCAGGAACTTGACCAAGGTTACGCGCCGGAGGCAGCGATAACAGGGTGTTGAGATGGACGGGAAAGCCGCGTTGCTCAGCTTCCAGGGAGAGCATGTTGTAGACCAAGTCCGAGGCATCAGCTGCGGCTCGTAGGGTGCGCGCGGCTAGTCGTCTTCAGCCTTGGCTAACAAGTATTCATAGACATGCCAGGACTTGCTGCTTCCATCATACGTCGATCCCTCAAACCATTTGATGGAACGAAAGACTGGCTCCAATCGGGCCATCGCGATAAGGCGATCAGCGAACTCGACAGATACGGCTTTGACCGTCGGATTGACGGCCCAGGTGTCTTGGTCACCAATCAATGTCAAATATATCAGACCATTTCCCTTGCACAGAGTCGACAGTCGGGCAATAAAATCGGTGAGGCTGAGATTCACAAACTGAGAAACGAGCGATGCAACGACGAGGTCATACTTCTGACTGGTTTCGAACGCCTCGAGCGTTGTTTGTTCAAAGGTAACGTCGTCGGGTGGCTCTACCGGTTCGACCGGCCTGGGATCGATGCCATGCACACGATAGCCAGCTTCCGCAAACTGTCGAGAAATGAAAAAGTCGCGACAACCGACGTCAAGCATACGACCTGCCTTCATTTTGCCGGTCAATCGCAGAGCAAGGATCGGGGACATGAAATGATCTCCTGTGACGTGCGCCTGCCCGTTAGTCGCCATGACCAACCGTCAAGTTCAAATTAATCGAAGCTGAATTGAATCTTTACGCTGACCAGCGCAGCCTAGCTTTATGAGCATGACATTAAAGGACTAGACCCGTTACCCACCCAAAGCCCCCGAACAGCGTTGCGGTTGTCACCCTATACTGCGCAGCAGTCGTTGCCTGTATCGGCCCGAGCTTCGCTGACGCGCAGATATTCAGGAACATCGAAGTAAGCGGCGGCATCAACGCCGCGCCACTGACCGCTGCTCACCCTCCCCAAGGTGCGGTGATACGGTCGGTGCGATGCGAAATGAAAAGTTGGGCGACAGCCGGTTTGGGTCAAAACTTGCCAGCCATGACGCGCTGGTCACGGCAGATCGACACTCATAAGCCGCCACTCACGACGTGTGTGAGCTGAAAAAATTAGTTCGGCGTGCAATTAGAATTTGGATATGGAAACGGGCCGGAGATTGGCTCTCCGGCCCGGCATTTAGCATTGTCTGCGAGACGTGCGTGACCGTTGCGGCCGCGGTTTCTCGCTCGGCACGACAGTATTCAGCGGGTGCACACCCGAACCTTCTTGCGTGTGCAAGAGTTCTTCCATGCTGTGTTGCATCGCGTCGATACAGTGCGCTCACAGTCTCTGGTAAACGTCCGATTACACACACGCTTGTTGGTCACCGTACATTTGTTGACCATTGTACGTTTGCAGAAACGTTGTCGTTTCGGTGTGCATTTTGTCGTCCAAGTTGTCTTGCAAACGCGCCGTCCACGGCTGCTCTGGGCTCGCTGTCCACGGACATCCCGTCCGGTGACGCGTCCTCCACCGACGAACTTACACACCCGTTTCGGTACTCTAATGCAAGACTGCGTTACTCTGTGGGTGCAGGAGTCCTTCGGCACCCTGCGACATGTCCGTGAGGGAACGTTCTTACAGCTCACCTTGGGAACCTGCTTACACGATGTTCCGAAGACTTTGCGGCAATCGCGAACCGGTGTGCGCTGGCAAGATGTCTTCCATTTGGTCCTGCACGTCGGATCCGGTGTAACGATCGTCGGTGGAATCCGCGGCGGGATTTTGGTCCCGGTCTTGGGTTCACACGAGTTCCCGTTTGGTCTGTAACCAGGAGGGCACTGAAACGGAACCGGCGTATAGCAGACTGTCTTGGGTACGGTTGCCGTTGCCTGAGACGAATCATCGGCAGGATTGGTGTTCATTGGCGAACCACCAGGCGCCTTGCTGATCTCGACCTTGTTGAGCAAGCTGCAATCGTTGGCTTTGACCTGAGCTTCCGAGAACGTTACCTCGATTTTCAGAACCTTTTTGCCGAAGCCCGGGATCTCGGTCTCGGGATACTTGCAGACTGCACCGCCGCCGCCACCGACGCCGTTGCAGACCCACGGAGCGTTCCATACTGCCGATAGAGGTTCGGCAGGAAGGGTTTCATTCAGTTCGATGATGCCACTGTATTTATTCGCAGTGGTGTTGATGACGTCGATCAACCACGTGCACTTCCAGTTGTTACCGGATTTGGTGCACGTAGTTGGGTTAGCGACCTTCTCGATCGCCAGGTTGGTATGAGGGCGTTTGCAGATCTCCTCTGGTACATTTGCTATGGCAAAATCGTGATCGTCTCCTGGGTTGGTGTTCTTGTTAGAACCACCGACAGGCAGAACAATGTGGGCGTCATTACGCACTTTGCATTCCAATTCCCTGGCTCGTTCCGGTGTCAACAACACCCATACCGGGAATGAAACGACGTCGTTGACGCCAAGTACTGCCGGTGCCGGATTGTGTTTGCACAGGAAGCCCGGTGCGTCCGGTGCACAAAGGAAACCACCGGCCGGTGGCACGGGGGCAAATCCAGTATCGGTGCCAGCGGGAGAGATATCCTTCACGTGGATCGGACCGTCAAAGATGCCTGGTCCAAGGTTTTCAACTGCAACCTGGAAACGGCAGACCACTTTGCCCACCGGGTTAAGCTTACAACCTGCTGGGTCAGCATATTTGCGCAGCTCCAGATTGGTTTTACGACCATCAGGTTTGCATTTCGGATCAGGGATGATCGCCGTCGCGATGTCAAAGTCATCGGCCGGGTCGATGTTGTTCCAGGAACCACTAATCGGATGGGCGATCTCGGCTGTGTTTGTCAAACGGCATCGCTTCAGTCCCTTTGGTACCTTGGCAATGATCGTCAGACCGACGCTTTGACCCGGTCCAAGGTTGGCAAAGCGGTCGCAGCCGAACGTGCCTGGCCCTGGCAGATTAAAGCAGGTCCACGGGAACGGATGGTGCGGACTCGACAAGTTCGTGCCAGCAGGGAATGCCACGAACTCGTCACGGACCTGGATGAGACCATTGAACCAATGTTCCGCACTCGTGTTGCGCACGCGGATATGATACTGGCAGCGCCAGTGGTCGGCTTGCTCAATGCATTTCTCAGGGTTGGCGCGCTTGGTTAACCGTAGATTGAGGTCATACCCAGGATTTGGCGGCGGTATGTAGTCACCAGGCGGTTCTTCACCGAACGGCGGAAAATATCCACCAGGCGGCAGTTGTGCGAAATCCCCAACGGGCTGCCAGATCTCAACGTCGCCCATGTGACCGGCTTTTTTCGGATCATTGAACAGGCCGTCGTAGTCAATGAAATACGACTGTTTCGGAGGCTCATGTTCCGGACGGATAAGTTTAACGTGATTGCCCTGCAGGCCATGCACGTCGGTTTCAGCGGCGGGATCAGCATCGTCTTCGCTGCTCGTGCGCAACTTTTCGCCGGTTGTCCAGAGCATCTGATCACGGGCACCGGAACGCAAAGCGCCGGTTGCGTCGTGTTCGTACTCAAGCGCGATACCACCGTTTGAATTCTGATGTGGTGCCGGCATGCCGATCGCATAGCTGTCCGCATCGCTGACCCAACGGCTTTCCGTTGCTGGATCATCGGGTTGCTCAAGGCGATAACGGTGCACCATTGATTTCTCTGGTGTCGCGAATTCAGAGTAATCGTAGCTACCTTTGGATGTACCACGCTGCGCCAGATACATGCGTCCAGACTTGTCGAACAGCATATCGGTGATCGGGCCTGGTCCAGCCAAATTCGTTGCATCAAGCTCCCAGCGAGGATCGCCGGCGAAAGCACCATTACCGTTGATGCCGATTGACCAGATCTGGTGGCTTTCGCCAACAGCGTAGAACAGGCGTCCGTTGTCAACTGCCATGCCGTAGACCATGCGGTCTTTCTGCGTGTAACCCCACGTTGCCGGATTCTCTACGTCGAATGCTGGATTTGTGATGTTAGCGGTTTTGCCATCGTCAGCCACCGGCGCCAGGCCTTTGGCAGGGCGACCGGCAGTGCCATGATCGAACGACCCGACCACGGTACCATTGCTGTCGATGCGATGAATTAAGCCGGTGTCGAGGTTTGAGGCGTAAAAGGTCTTGCTGACCTTATCGAAAACGACATCACCGACACGAGCTATGCCGCAATTTGGGTGACGGGCTGATCAGGCGGCGTTTCGTGTCGGCTCAGTCACTTCGATGCCGTCAGAGAATTTGACGCCCTCGATGATTTTGGGCAAGTGGTTTCTTCCTTTCAATCGGCGCCACGTCT
>CAJQQK010000269.1 GCA_905480435.1 uncultured Hyphomicrobiaceae bacterium
GACGTGGCGCCGATTGAAAGGAAGAAACCACTTGCCCAAAATCATCGAGGGCGTCAAATTCTCTGACGGCATCGAAGTGACTGAGCCGACACGAAACGCCGCCTGATCAGCCCGTCACCCAAATTGCGGCATAGCTCCCAATGGAAGCCAAAGACGTGCTCAATAAGGGCAAGTGAGCCACAAAGCGACCTCTATTTAAGGCTTGATGCTCTACCGCTTTTCCGACAACTTCTCGATCCGATGCTGCATTGCCTCAAGCTCGGCCTTCAAGGCATCAATTTCATTAGGCTGCTGTGGCTCGGCCGAGGCATCGCTCGGCTGCCCGGTCTTTGCGCTGGTGCCGCCGTCAGGCTGGCCTTCTGACGCAGTGCCATCGTCGGGCATTTTAAATGGCGTCCACATCGACATGGCCTGCTCGAAGATCTTCAAGTTGCTGCTGGCCTGTTCCTGATATGACTCAAGGCCACGCGCGCCCCAGGCATCCGCAAATTTGCTGTGATATTCGTCCTGCTTCTGGGTCAGTGCTTCCATACTGAATTGCAGATAACCTGGCACCATGTTGCCCATGCTGTCGTCGTAAAACCGAATGAGCTGGCGCAGGAAGGGGATCGGAAGCAAGTTCGGCCCACCTTCGCGGCTTTCCTGATCGACGATAATCTGTGTCAGGACGGCGTGCGTCAGATCATCCCCGGATTTTGCGTCGAAGACAACGAAATCACGATCAGCCCGGACCATCTCAGCAAGATTTTCCAGCGTTACGTAAGTGCTCGATTCTGTATTGTATAATCGGCGATTGGCATATTTTTTTATGACAACCTGTTCGCGTTGCTCGGTATTCGGTTTGGATTTGTCGAGCATGGCCACTTGATCGCTTTTGCTAACTGTCCTGCATTTTGCGTTGCGGCATAGTAACACGACGGAATAAATCCGGCATCACGTTTTTTTGCCGGTGGGACTGGTCTTAAAGACAGCGCGCCATCTGAGATATTGAACTGAAACTGCATTGCGGTGCAGCAATTTTTGAGGCTTCCCGCAACTAACCAGCAATCAGCTATGGACATCGGTCCGATCCCAGCCTCCAAAAAGGCGCTCGAAAATGCTGGTTGGACTGTTGGCGATCTTGATTTGTTGGAGGCCAACGAAGCGTTTGCCGCTCTGGATTGTGCGCGGTCGCGCTCGGCGGGTAGGATATCACGCGATACGTCTCTTTCCTGACGGCTGGTGTTGCAGGTTTCATCACCGGTACTTGCCTTGATATGAACGGCGGCCAATATATGGGTGGTTAAGGCGGTCCAGTTCCAATGCCAACTCAATTGACAGAGCGCTCTTGATACAAAAACGGGCAGCCAATGTGGCTGCCCGAACAATTCTCGATCGGTGGTTTTGTAGGCGTCAGGCCTTCAGGCGATTGCGGACAATGCGTGGAAATTCATTATTGCCGTCATTGGCGCCGACTGTGGCCAGTGGCTCTGTCGGTGCTTCGCCGGTTGTCTCCTGCCACCATCTTGCGGTGCGCTCTCCGAGCGGCAGCGGCGCTTCCGGCTTGGGCACCGCCGGTGCAGCTGCCTGAGGTATTTGGGTTGCCTGGGGCGCCTCGGTTGGCTGAGCGACCTGGGGTTGGTATGTAGGCGTGCCGCCTGCAAACCATGCGTCGATCAAGTCGATCTCATCAGCGGACAACTGCATGCCGGTTTCCTGGCACTGTCCAATGACGAAGTTGCGGAAGCGGCTCGCAAATACCAAAGCGGAGGCGCCTTGCTCAAACCAAGGGTCTTGCTTGCCCACAACATCTATGATGAAGCGAATGTCGTCTTTCCTGGCATCAATGCCGAGCTCTTTCGCAAGTGTACGAACATTATCTATTGTTTGATGGCCCTGCATTTGGTTGGTTTCGATTTCGTTGGCAAGCAACGTAAAGACAGCGCGATATTCCGGTGGTGACAACGGCGGCGCTTTGCAGGCCTGGTGGATCTGCGCAATCGAATCCTGCAACGACGTGGCCTTGGCAGGAGATATCGGCTGAGCAACCGTTTCAGGCGGCGCAGTAGCAACAGTCGGAGTTGGTTGCAAAGGCTCAGGTGTCGGTTGGGCCGTGGCAGCGGCAACCGTCGCCGGAGCTGCAATCCGTTGCTGATCGTTACGCGCAATGGCACGGCTGACGTCATAGGCAAAGAATGGTGCCTGCTCTGTCAGTGCAACGCCCTCTGGTAGTTCCTGTATGAGGAGATCACGAAAACTGCCGGCTTGGCCCCACTCTGTACCAACCGTTTTGGTGTGACCAAGGACGCGAATGGCGCGCTCGGCAAGAGCTTCCAGAGGTTGGGGGGCACTGGCACTCAGCACAGATCGAACAACCTCAGTGACGATCTCGGCTCGCACAGCCTTGCCGTCTGGGGCAGCGGCCACAATCGGGGTCGCGGCCACAACAGGTTCGAGCACGATCTGCTCTACGTTCTCGTCTGCTTCGACTTGCAAATCCTCAAGCAACATCTCGATCAGGCTGCTTTCTCGAATCTCACCGTCGCAGAGTGCCGAGTAGGGCGCCGCTGTATTGTCGTTCGAAAATACGACTGTCCGCCGTGCATGTGCCCGCAACCGATGCAGCAATGGCGTGAAGTCAGCATCACTCGATAGAATCACGAACTCATCAAAATAAGTGTCGTGCGTCAGGAAATCGCGAATATCCATGACCATCCGAATGTCTGCTGAATTCTTGAGCTGCGCCGTTAGCGGTGGGCAGTCAATCACTTCAAAGCCACCACGCAAGAAGTGGTGCCGGACAAACGGAAACGAATTCATGTCAGTCGAGTTGTCGGTCTGGTTGCGTCGCGGAACTGGGTTCCCGTAGCAACGGTCCATCACCATGCGGCGCGGTACTGGATTGACCGGTCCGTTCGTTGGCGTGATCAAGCGACCGTTCTCGATGGCGCGGATCCACCGGTGTGAGTCTTTTGAGAAGCGCTTGGCGGCTTCTTCGTTCTTGCGCTTTAACGATAGATAGATGTTGTCGTAATCGACAAATATCGCGCTCAGGAACGAACCCGATGAATCGCGTGACATGGTGGCAACCCCCGCTAACCAAACTAATGCCCTAATTTTTGAACTTCAAGTTTGGATGAGTCGGGAGGGTGCTGCAAGCGCGGTCCGGCACAGTACAGAGCGTTTCATACAGAAGTGTTGAAAAACAGCAGCTTAGAGCCGTTTCTGACTGTGCAAACAGGTGGATAAGTTTTGATTCGGAAATTGTCTCTTTCGGTAACGTGAGAGCGAATCAGTTGAAGATGCCATTGAGTGAGTAGCTGTAGGCGGTTTATCCGCTCAATGCGGCAATTTCGTCCGTAGTCAGACCAGCAGATGACAGAACATCGATGGTGTCCCGCCCGAGGCCTGCAACGTGATCTCCCGTACTCGATGGCGTGCCGGACATTCTGAAAGGCGCATTGAGGGCTTGAAACGTGCCGCCATCATCTTGGACGGTTTGAAAGGCATTGCGATGCGCGAGTTGCGGGTCGGTCATGGCCTCGCGAACCGTTCGATAGGCGGCCGCGGGCACTTGGTTCTCGGTCAGAATACTCAGGCATTCGCTGTTGCTGACAGTGCGAGACCAGTTTTCAAACTCATCCATAAGCGCGCCCCAATTTGCGCGCCGATCAGGATAATTCTTGAAGCGCGGATCTTCGAACCAGTCGAGCCGGCCGGCAGCTTTGGCAAGTGCTTCGAACGTGCGCTCGCTGGCAACGGCAATGTTGATGTAGCCGTCTGACGTCTCGACGGGCCCAAACAGCGGGCGGCTCGGCTGTGGCGGCATGTCGAATTGCGCTGCCTGCACCTCAAGCAAGGTAAGAGAAAGCATGGCTTCAAGCATCGACACGTCGATGGATTGACCACTGCCACTCTGTCGCCGCTGCGCGATGGCCGCGTTGATCGCCCCGAACGCATACGTGCCAGCCAGAACATCAGCGATATAGATCCCGCAGTAGTCCGGCCGGTCGCGGTCGGGCTGGTAGTTTAAATGCGCCATGTCATAGCCGGATGCTGCATGAATAACGGGTGCATAGGCGGCAAGGCTTGAGCTTGGTCCACTCTGACCATATCCCGAAATCGAGCAGTAGATCAGGTCGTTACGGTTCTGCGAGAGCGTCTCGTAGTCGATGCCAAGCCGCTTGGTGACGCCGGGGCGATAGTTCTCAACAATGACATCGGCCTTCTCGATGAGCTTAGAGAGCGCCGCGCGGCCGGGCTCTGACTTGAGATCAAGCGCGACGCTCTTTTTGCCCGTATTGAGCTGGCCGAACATTGTGCTGGCGCCGTCTCGTAGTGGTGGACGTGACCGCATCATGTCGCCGTCCGGCGTCTCGATTTTAATGACTTCAGCGCCAAGGTCGGCGAGCAGCCGCGTGCAGTGAGGCCCCGCAATCGTTGTCGTGAAATCGATGATGCGGAGATTGTCGAACGCCCTGGCCATTGCGGATTCCTGAGTTGTCTGACCGCGCGGGCTCTGTGCGCACCGAACGTATTGCGCGGTGATGAGCGTCGCCGGAATTGCTGATGCCGAACTTTGGCATTGGGTCTTGGGAGGCACAAGGGTCGGCTATCGCAAAGCTCATGAAGCGGTGGAGCAATCGCAAATGTGTTGAGCAGCGTTTATCGAATCGGTGCTGGAATCACATCATCACTCAATCACATATATACATATACAGCATTTAATATGCTTAAATAACACTTTAATGCTACAATGTTGCCATTAATCAATCTAAATGGCATAAAGTAGCCATACGAATCAGCCGTGATTACGGAAGTTTGTAGCGTTTGAGGTAGTGTTAAATGAGTCCTTCTATTCGATTTGCCGCCGGCTCTGTGTGTGCGGTCGGTGCTGCGCTGGCCCTGCAGTTGATATCACAAGAGGCGCATACGAGCGGCGCCAGCAGCAGGTCTGCGACAATCATCAGTGGTCCCGCTCGGGTCATTGACGGAGACACGCTCGAAATTGCGGGCCACAAAGTGCGCCTCGAAGGTATCGACGCGCCCGAAATCAATCAGCATTGTGCGGGGCGCAGCTCTCGAAAATGGCCGGCTGGTCGTGTCGCAGCCCACGCGCTTGCGCAATGGGTGCGGGGCCGTGACGTGATTTGTCGGCAGGTTGGGCGTGATGGTTTCGGCCGTGTTTTGGGGCGTTGCCGGGTTGGCAACAAAGATCTCAATGCCGAGCCGATCCGCACCGGATTGGCCTGGGCATTTCGGAAGTATTCGCAGTCGTTTGTCCGGCAGGAGCAGGCGGCCCGCGCAGCTGGTCGGGGAGTATGGCGACACACCTGCCAACCGGCCTGGGATTTTCGGGCCAATCGCTGGCGTGACGTTGCAGGGAAAGCGCCAACTGGCTGTGCGATCAAAGGCAATATCACGCGCGGTGTCCGCATCTATCATATGCCCTGGAGCCGATGGTACGGGCGGACCCGGATCGAATTGGCAAAAGGTGAGCGTTGGTTTTGCGACGAGCGCCAGGCACTTGCCGCTGGCTGGCGGCCGGCCCTGGTCCGTTAAGCTGGTTGAGCGCGGCTCAGCCCTTGTAACGATAGTGGCCGGTGATTTTGCGCGCGAACAGCCAGTCCTCAAGTTGCACGCCATAACCTCGGTTGTGCACGACGAGTGGGACGCCGGCGCTTGATTTGTGTTGCGTTACAATTGCGACATGGGTTTTCGACGATGTCCCATTCGGCAAATACATCGTGACGATGTCGCCGGGTTGATAGAGCGCGGGATTCTTAGCCGTCGAGAGAGATTTTCCTTTGCGCGCGAAAAACTTACGCAGGACGTTGACGCGGCGGTGATCGATGTTGCGGTCTCCAGACCCAACCCGGGACTTGTGAACCTTGACCTGCAGATCAATGCCAAGCGTGCGATAGGAGCGGACCACGACATCGGTGCAGACGCCCGTATACCAAGGCACGTCTCCGCCCGGATAAGCGATTTTCACGTAAGCCGCATTGTAGACCACCGGTACCCAACGCCTGGCAAGTGCTGCATTGGCAAGACGCAGGCCGAATGGCTCAGAGGTGTTTGAAGTGGTTGGCTGTGCAGAGCGTTGCTTTGCAGCGTTGCCGGCCATCGCGTTGAGAGCGCCCAAGCTGCTTAGAAGACAGCCGCAAAGAGCAATTCTAGTAAGATGAATACTGATGGATCGCTGCATGCCTTGCCTCCCTATGATCGAATCGTCACTTCTGCCAGCAACTATCGACCGAGTAATCTATCAAATTAGTAAAAGCCGATTCGGCGGCGATAATTTGACCCGTCGTCACCCCATTGGTGACAGCCGTCGGAAACAGACTTTCTTCTACGCAGTAAAGTGCCAGAGATCCACATGACGATAGGGATAACGCGTGCTCAATGCTGATTGGGATTGTCGTGTTGCATTGAGGCTTGGAGTGCGGACTTGGCATGTCGACGACGTATTGTGATCTCCGAACAAGCCCGGTAGTGTCTCGACCGCGACGTAACCTGGAGATTGTTGTTATGAGTAATCCGATCCCAACTGTTTGCTGCGTGTTTTCGGTATTGATTGTCAGTATTTGCGCGATCGCAACGGAAGCTACTGCTCAAACCAGCAAATATGGCTGCTATCAAATCACAGCTGGAGCGCTCAACCTCCGCAAGCGGGCATGGGCACGTTCGCCAGTCGTTGGCGTCGTCAGTCGCGGTGATGTCGTTGCCAAGCGCCGC
Organism: uncultured Hyphomicrobiaceae bacterium; assembly: GCA_905480435.1. Taxonomy (GTDB): domain Bacteria; phylum Pseudomonadota; class Alphaproteobacteria; order Rhizobiales; family Hyphomicrobiaceae; genus CAJQQK01. The sequence goes on from CAJQQK010000269.1 coordinate 6,718, forward strand.
CGGTTTTGCGCGCTGCGCGGTTTCTGGTGCCCTGTGCGCACCAAGGGTGGCACGGAAGGCTGGGCCGACAAAAAATTCCTCAAAAAAGTGTCCTGCAAATAGCAGGATTGCAGCCTTTCTGACTTAGGCGGAAGCCCGCCAAGCGAGCGCATGCGACCCGGCGCCCCGCGTGCGCAGCACACAAACGGATCATGACGCTGCGCCCTCGCAGGCTCTCTTCACAGGCATGAGCGTTAGCGAGGAATGGCCGTGAGAGAGAAAAACTAGAGCATCGAGTCGCAATCAGGCTGCTGGTTATCTCATTGCGTTTTGTAGAACGCGATCGTTTTAGCAATTCCGTCTTGGATGCTGGTTCGTGGCACTTCGGGATAATCAACGCGCAGGTCACCGTCCGGAATGTCGGCGGCGATCGGCAGATGAGCCCCTTGCGCGGTGATCGTCGTGCCGGGCGCCTGCTTCGCGACTTCGGTGGCGAAGTCGGCCGTAGGGCATCGATCAGCGATGATGTTGTAGACTCGTGCGCCTTCAGGTGGCCGCTTCATGGCGGCGATAAATGACGCCGCAACGTCCTCGACATATATAAAGTCGCTGTCGCCGGCGAAGGGGATCACATAGTCCTCGTCGTTGGCCGCCGCCTTACAGGCGAGTGATGGCCCGGCCGTCAGTCCGGATTCACGACCCGCTCCATAAACAACGAGCGGTCGAAAGCCCGCACTCGAGACGCCATGGTCTGTGTAGTAGGCGCGGGCAGCGCCTTCGCCAGCAAGTTTGTAGGCGCCATAGAGCGTTGTCGGTTCCGGCGTGTGGCCTTGATCCGGCCCGTAAACACCGGCGCTCGACATGTACAGTACGTAGGCGTGCCCGAGTTTGCGCGCTGCCTCAAAAACATTCAGCGTACCACCAAGTACAATATCACAGCCGCGCACTGGATTAGCCGCACAGTCCGGCGTCAGGATCGCAGCGAGGTGAATGATCAGGTCGCAATCTGCTGCTGCCGCTTCGACATCATCAGCGTTCGCGATGTCACCGGCGCGCCACTCAACCTTTTCGGTCAGGTCACCCAGGATGGTCTGCGCAATCGCCGGCTTCTCCGTGAGATCGAGCGAGCGCACGGCCACACCATCGTCAAGTAGTTGCTTCACGATCCAAGAGGCAATGAAGCCGCCGCCACCGGTAACCAGAACGCGCATCGTTAGATCCTTCTTGTGCAGGTACACACATCACCATCTCTCTAAGACACAGCGATGTGATCGGATTGGCAGTAGGCATCTCTTGTCGCCATGATAGCTTTGATCAACCTCAATACGACGTACAGGAAACGCTAATCGGCTGGAGAACTCAAGATGACTTCTGACCATTTCAATCTATCTCGACGCAATCTTCTAGTGGGCGCCTCAGTGGCGGCGGCTGGTTCGCTCGCAACAACCGTAGGTGCTCAGGCCAAGGCGCCGCTTCAGGGCATCGCGCCGGTTAATTATCGCCGCGTCAAGCTCGGCGGATTTGAAGTCACCACGGTCGCTGATGGGTATGCGGCGGTGCCGAAGGTGCATCCAATTTTCGGCAACAACCAAAAGCCCGAAGATGTTGCAGCCTACATGCAGGCGAATTTTCTGCCTGGCAACAAAATGGCGATTCCGTTCACGCCCGTCATTGTCAACACCGGCAATGAGGTCATTCTGTTTGATACTGGCAACGGCCCGGGCAGAGGTGCAACGCGTGGTCATCTCGTGAAATCAATTGAATCAGCAGGCTTTACGGCCGACCAGATAGACGTTGTTGTGATCACGCATTTCCACCCAGACCACATTGGCGGCCTCATGAATGGCGACAAGCCGGCATTTGCAAACGCCCGCTATGTGGCCGGCGAAGCGGAATACAATTTCTGGACATCAAAAAAGAATGCCGACTCAAGCGACAAGAAAATGCAGGGTCGCGTCAAGCTCGTGAATGCCAAGGTCAAGCCGGTCGCAGAAAAGATGACTTTCATCAAGGGCGGCAAAGACGTGGTCACCGGCATCACGGCCATCGAAACGTTCGGGCATACACCGGGACACCTGGCGTTCAACATCGAGAGCAATGGTCAGCGCCTCGTGCTCTGGGCGGATGCGTGCAACCACTACGTTGCCTCACTGCAGAAGCCTGAATGGCATGTCATTTTCGACATGGACAAGGCCGCTGCGATTGCATCTCGTAAGAAGATCTTGAGTATGGTGGCAGCCGACAAGGTGCCAGCGAGCGGCTACCACATGCCGTTCCCGGCACTCGGCTATGTCGAGCAGCAAGGCGACGCCTTCCGCTGGGTCGCGCACAGCTATCAACTCGATCTGTAGAAGTCGCCAATACCAAGCTAAGCGTATGCCCCGGCTGTCAATCGGCCGGGGCATTTTTATTGGGCTTTGACGATCTTCCAAACGCGCAGCGGGCCGACTGTCTTGCCAATTGAGACCGGCTCGAGGCCTTCGAAATTTCCGCCTCGGCGCATGTGCGTGCTGAATTTTACGGCCCTGGCCTCAGCCTTTGCTTCTGGCGCCTTAGTATTCTGTTTTGGTGTGACGCCGCAGAACACGAGATAGTCGGCGTTCATTTTAGCGAGTTGCTGCCCGGCTTCGGAAAGGGGCGCGGCTTGCAACGCCAGCAGATCACCGATCGACTTGTGGATCCTGTGATACGGCCCGGCATAGGCACGGTGCCTTGTGGACACGGCGATGAATGGCCCGAGATCGATGTCAGATATGATCAGCCCCGGCGGCAGGGCCGACAGAGCTGCGATATCTGATTTCACGTAGCATCTGGAGACGCTGGCAGACATCTTCTCTTTTGCGTTCGTTTCGATGTCGGAAAAGAGACCGATCGCAAGCCCGGCTAGTAGGCCGTAGAAAACTTGGCTCGTTGCCAGAACGGCGGCAAGTCGTACTGAAAATACGGACATTTCGGCACGGGCTGGCAATTGCGCAATCCAACACGCAATCGGCACCAGTGCCAGCAGATTGCCGTAGGGCAACAGCTTGATGTAGTAGAATCCATAGAGGCACGCGAGCAAAGTTGAGGCTGCCATAAAGATATGGTTCGTCGAGCGTGTTTCGAGCGCCTGTCGGATGAGCAGAGCCAACGAGATGGCCATGACAACCACAAAACTGAAAGCTGCTGACGGATGAATCGCGGCGAACTCAAATAGGGTTTTGCTTTCGATGACACGAGATAGCCATTGGGTTTTGACTGCTTCGTCCATTCCGGCAAAAGCACCACCGGCACAGGTTGGGTTTGCCCCGAAGTAGGCACCAAGGCCAATCGCCCCGGCGGCGCCAAAGCCAGAAACCCAGATCCAGGCTGGTGCGTCGCTAAAACGACTTCTGAGAATGTAAGCAGCAACGGCGCCCGATCCGCACAGTGCGAGTAAATTTGGGCTGAGCGCATCGCACGCTACCGTCAACCATTCCGTAGGGTGAGTGGTAATCGCGTAGCTGGCGACAAGGCCTATAGCCAGCGCAATGACGGCGCGACAAGCGCCCGCGCGCGCGCTGACATCAAAGCACGCAAGCAGGCAGGCAAGGCCGAGCGCTGCCGCCACCAGCGGCAGCGCTTCAAGGCCGACAGCAAGCCCAAGTGCCATCAAGCTGCCGGCCCACCAACCCGCGGCCGGTTGAGTGATGGCTCGTTGCAGCAGTAAAATGCCGCCCACGGCACATAGGATTTGCACGTTGTGGTGATCTATGCGGCCCGGCTGGAATTGAAACAGGCCAGATGGTGTGAGCACAAGTAAGCCCAGAACTACGATGGTGGCGCTGGTGCCTGCCCGCCGCTCGGCCTCAAGCGCCAGGATCCGCGCAAGCACGAGCAGCAGCAGCAGTGGCCAGACAATTTGCGCCAGTACTTCTGCATTCAAATAGGTCGTGAACAGTGCGAAAAGCGAGATCAGCCATGCGATTGGCAAGTCAATCAAACGAGACCAATGCGAGTTAAGCGCTTCTGGTGCTCCGATCGAAGGGAGGCGTGTGTCGTACCAACTGCCATTGATCAAAAACTCGCGGATCTGCACGAGCCTCAAGGCGTCGTCGGTGTCGCCGAATTTCGAGCCAAGCGGTCGCGCTTCATCGCCAAGAAAATGCCGAACAGCAACGACGAGGACTGCAAGAAAGCACCACGCCCATCGAGATGTTTTGAGTTCTTCTGCGATTGCCAGAAGATAGGTCGATTTCGGCAAAGAGATCTGCTGCATTGCTGGCCTGTTAACGATGATTGTTGGCTCCTCGACGAATTGAGTGGGTGGGTCAGGTGTTTTTGGGTGGTCGGTTTTCTGCTTAATCCTGTTGGCAGAGCATTCCCCGTCGATGTGACGGGCGGCGGTCAAGGACGCGCTCTATAGCGCGCCCGCGAGGGCTTG